>DAIMKA010000001.1:0-32664 GCA_036721955.1 Lachnospiraceae bacterium
GACTGCTTGCAGGCATAGTTCCGAGCAAAATCAGTGTGCGGCCAGGATTGCAAGGAGAAATCCGCGCAGGCGGTTTCTCCGATGCACGGCGCAATTGCATTTGCGCCAAACAGGAGAAGCCGTCATCGGACGGCTTCGAGTGTCAGGAGTTCTGGCCGGCCACATCGAGGATTCCCGAAGGGAATTCGAGATGCCGCTTGCGACACAATCCCGGTTTTGGGTCATTTCTTTCCTTTTCCCGCATGCTATACTCGATGCTGACATTCGGGAAGCAGGTTCCGTTTCGTTTTCCCGGCAGAATGATGAAGGAGTTCGTCCCATGAATACCTATCTGATGAAAAAGGCCATGATCGAGACCGCCGTAGACCACGGCATCAAGGAAATGGAAGATGATCCGAAAAGAAGCGTCCGCAGGCTGACCGATCTCGGCAGGCAGTTTTCCAGAAACCGCTTTCAGGAGACGGTTTTCTCCGTCATGCAGGAGCTCCTCGACAATGAGGACAGCGCCTATTACGATATGATGCACAACCTCCTGAAGAATTCCGACAAGGAGGCTCTGAAGAAGTTCGGCGTCAATTTCGGATACATGAGCTGGACCTACGGTGCCGCCAGAATCCGTGAGAACGAAGCCCGGGAGGGTTTCTGCATTCCGTGGACCATTATGCTGCGTTATGACGCAGAGGCGGAGAACGGCCTTTCCATGGACCGTCTTGCCTCACTGATGGAGCAGGGGCAGGAGCTCGGCATCTATGCCTACTTTATCCGTGAGTGCGCCGACGACAAGGACTCCTATGCTCTTCTGGAGCTCCTGGAGCGCTACAAGGAAACCGCCAGTGTCTGGTTCAAGAGCAACGGGCGTCTCACCGCGGCGCAGATCCAGATGCTCCGGGTGTGCCGCAACGCGCTGGTATGCCTTCCGCTTGCTGATCCGGAGACGCAGCTGACCGCGGCCCTTCTTCGTGACCAGAAGGTTCCGTTTGCCCTTTATCTGGAATACGGAAAGGGATCCATGAACGCGGAATACGCGGCCAGCAGCATGGAGAATGTCCTTGCGAGCGAAACCGCCATGTTTTTCCTGATTTCCGCTGACGGGGCGGACAGCTCCGCGGCAGATCTCGCGTATCATTCCCGGCTGGAACAGAAATATCCCTGTGTCATTATGGATTATTACGGGGACGGACAGTCCATCAGCCGTGTTCTCTGCGAACATTCCAATCTTCTGGAAATCGGCGCGGACGGATGCATGATCCGTCCGGACGGTCAGAAAGGCGAGCCCTTCCCCTTTGAACTGCCTCTTCGGGAGGCTCTGCGGAGGGTCATGCCACCACAGAAGCCATCTTCAGAATCACATCCCGAATCTTAGCAAGATAGGTATCAGCGTCCATGGTCTGCCGGTACTCTCCGGACAGCCATCGGACCAGCGATGTCAGAAATGCGTCAAGAATAAACGTCAGATAGAAATCATCATCTTTGGTGTGAGAAAGAATATCACGAAGGAAGAACTCCACAACCGGTGTCATCGTCTCCACCAGATAATCCCGGAAGGAATTCTGTCCTTCGATCTGCAGCGCTGCATGATAAAACTCCCTCTCGGAATAGAAATAATGCAGAACATCCGACAGGCAGTCCCAGCCGCTCTCATAATTCGCAACGTCCATCCCGCCGACGAAGCCCACATAGAAGATCCAGTTCACCAGATCATACTTATCCCGGAAGTGGTAGTAGAAGCTCTTCCGGTTGATGCCGCAGTCATTGCAGATGTCCGAAACGCTGATTTTCTCAAACGGGCGCTGGCGCATCAGTTTCTTCATGGATGCCGCCAGCGCATTTTTTGTTGCATTGGAGTCCGACACTTCCTCACCCTTCTTGGGTCTTTGGAAGCTGGCAGGAGCCGCAGGAATCGCTGCCGCTTCCCTGGGCGGCCGCGTCTGTCACTCCATCCTTCTGCAGCTTCTCAATGACCTCCTTCATGGTGCGCCATCCGAGTGTTGCGCACTTCACACGCGCCGGCATGTGGGCAACATCCTCCAGGGAGGCAGCCTCATCCAGCTCCTCCTTCTCCTCTTCCGTGGCGGTTCCCTTGATCATGCCCATGAAAATCGAAGCAAGGCGCAGCGCCTCCTCTTCGGTCTGTCCGATCACCAGATCACACATCATATCGGCGCTCGCCTGCGAGACCGCACACCCGCTTCCGTTGAAGGCAGCATCCTCAATCACACCGTTCTGAACGGTCAGCTGCAGATTAATATCATCTCCGCAGCTCGGATTCACGCCGTTCAGTACGATGGAAGGATGCTCCAGGTCGTGCTTATGCGTCGGATGCAGATTATGTTCATTCACAATTTCACGATATAACGATTTAATATCCAAGCCAGCCTCTCACTTTCGAGACCGCAGCAACAAAGCGGTCTACCTCTTCTTCCGTATTATAGAAATACAAGCTCGCCCGCACGGTCGCATTCGCGCCGAGGAACTTCATGAGCGGCTGTGCGCAGTGATGTCCTGCCCGCACCGCGATGTGCTCCGTATCCAGGACCGACGCCACATCATGCGGGTGGCATCCCTCAATATTGAAGGTAACGATCCCGCTGTGTCTTGCAGGATCCGGCGACCCGTACAGCGTGACCTCCGGGAGCTTTCGCAGGCCCTCCATCAGCTTCGCCGTCAGATCCGCCTCTGTCTTCTCTATTGTATCAAATCCGACCTGCTGCAGGTAATCAATTGCAGCACCCAGTCCGACTGCACCGGACGCATTGACCGTTCCCGCCTCAAATTTCTCCGGAACCTCCGCAAAGGTTGCGCTCTGCCGGTCCACATATTCGATCATCTCTCCGCCGGTCAAAAACGGCGGCATTTCTTCCAGAAGCTCCATTCGTCCGTACAGCGCACCGATTCCCATCGGCCCCATCAGCTTATGCCCCGAGAACGCATAGAAATCGCAGCCGATCTCCTGTACATTCACCGGCATATGCGGTGTGGACTGTGCGCCGTCTACCACACAGACAGCTCCGTGGCGATGCGCTTCCTCTGCGATCCGCTTCACGGGATTCGTCACGCCGAGAACATTGCTGACATATCCGATGGAAACAATCTTCGTGCGGTCCGTAATCTTCCTGCAGATTTCCTCCTCAGAGAGGACTCCCTCCGCGGACGGTTCCATATAAATCAGCTTCGCTCCGGTCTGCCGGCAGACCATCTGCCAGGGAAGAATATTGGAATGATGCTCCATCACTGAAATGACAATCTCATCATCCTTTTTCACGTGACTCAGGCCATAGCTGTATGCCACCAGATTCAGGGACTCCGTCGTATTGCGGGTGAAAATCACCTCGCCGTCCTCCTTCGCCCCGATCAGTGCGGCAGCCTTGTGCCTTGCCTTCTCATATTCCTCTGTCGCCTCAATGCTCCACCCGTACAGGCCGCGCAGCGGATTGGCGTTGCAGGTATTGTTGAAGCGCTCCATGGCATCCATGACACACTGCGGACGCTGGGTTGTAGCGGCATTGTCAAAATATACGACATCGCTGTCTCTCAGAATCGGAAAATCCTTCCGATACGGATTCTCCAGGCTGTTCCTTCCACTCATTCCGCAAAGGCCTCCTCGATTTTATTCATCAGTTCTGCCCGAAGCTGGGGGTCCGGAATTTCTCTGGCCACTGCCCCGAGTCTTGCGCGGACCATAATCTGCTCCGCCTCCTTCCGGTCGATGCCGCGGGTCGCCATGTAAAAGAGCATTTCATCATCCAGCTGCCCGATGGATGCGCCGTGGCGGCCCTCCACATCCTCTTCCTCACAGAGAATGATCGGAAGCGTCTTGTTCACAATGTCATCCGACAAAAGCAGTACATTCTCCTGCTCATCACCCTTCGAGCCCTTCGACCCCTTCCGGAAATCAATGGTGCCGCGGAACGCTTTCCGGCTCTCGTCCTTCAGAACGCCGTCAAAGCTCATCTGCACGCCGGTTTTACGCCCGCGCTGAACGGCGTTGTAGTTGACATCGATCTCTCCTTTTCCGGCGCCAAGATAACCCACACGCGCCTCAAAGGAAGAACGGCTGCCGATCAGTTCCGGCTGTGCGCCGATGAAGACCTTTCCGCCTCCCAGTTCAATCTGCACCATTTTCAGGGACGCATCCTCTGCGAGCGTCGCTCCGGTGTCATCCAGAAATACGTATCCGTCCCCCAGAAGCTGCGCCTTGGCAAGAAACAGGCTTGCGCCCTTTTCCAGCACAATTTTCGTGGAAAACGCAGCGGTCCCCTGATCCTTCCTGCCGGATGCCGCACGGATCAGAAGTGTCAGGGAGCTGTTCTCTCCCACATGGATCAGCTGTCCCTGCGATGCCTCATTGCCGTCCTGAAAATCCACGCTCCAGGTCACCGGCTCCCCGCATTTCGTGCCCGGCTCCACTTCAAACATCTCATATGCTGTCCCTGCCTTGTCGAGGAACGCATCATATTCCGCGCCCAGACCGGTTCCGAATTTCTGCGGATGATAAATCGGGACTTTTCCCGCAATCACCGCCTCCGGCTTCTCCAGTGGTGCGTGCTTTTTCAGCCAGTCTGCCGCTTCCCTTCCCGTCATCTTCCGATGGGAAACTCCCTGCGGGAGCTCTTCAAATCTGGTCTCCACCTCCGTAGAGGCAGACAGCCCTTCCGGTACCGTTCCCTCATTGGCTTCCAGCCGGTTCCAGGTCAGAGAGGGGATATGACCGACTTTCATTGCTGCCTCGCTCATCTTACATTCCCTCCATTTCCAGACGGATCAGGTTGTTCATCTCCGCCGCATACTCCAGCGGAAGCTCCTTGCTCACAGGATCCGCAAAGCCCGAGACAATCATGGCTCTCGCCTCTGTCTCGCTGATTCCCCTCGACATCAGATAGAAGACCGCCTCGTCGCTGATGCGTCCGATCTTCGCCTCATGTCCCACATCCGCATCCGCGGTGCGCACATCCATCGCAGGGATGGTGTCCGAACGGGAAATATCATCCAGCATCAGGGATGCGCAGTCCACGGATGCTTTCGCGCCCTTCGCGCTCTTCCGGATCTCAATGCTGCTGCGGTAGGTGCTGACGCCTCCGTCCTTGGAAATTGACTTCGTATTGATATAGGAAGACGTATCCTCTCCGATGTGTACCATCTTGGCTCCGGTGTCCAGATTCTGTCCGCCGCCCGCAAATGTGATGCCGGTGAACTCGCAGTGGGAATGTGCCCCCTTCAGAATCGTGGTCGGGTACAGATAAGAGACATGGGATCCGAAAGATCCGGAAACCCATTCCATCCTTCCTCCCTCCTCCACCAGCGCACGCTTGGTGTTGAGGTTGTACATGTTCTTCGACCAGTTTTCGATCGTGGAATACCGGAGTCTTGCGTTCTTCTTGACATAAAGCTCCACACAGCCTGCGTGAAGATTGGCAATGTTGTACTTCGGTGCCGAGCAGCCCTCAATGAAATGAAGATCTGCTCCCTCATCCACAATGATCAGCGTATGCTCGAACTGGCCCGCGCCCTTCGCGTTCAGCCGGAAATAGGACTGAAGCGGAATTTCCACCTTCACTCCCTTCGGAACATACACAAACGAGCCGCCGGACCACACGGCCCCGTGCAGCGCCGCAAATTTGTGATCCGTCGGAGGAACCAGATGCATGAAATATTCCTTCACCATATCCTGGTACTCGCCGGTCACCGCCTCCTCAAAGCCGGTGTAGACCACGCCCTGCCTGGCCACGTCCTCCTGCAGGTTGTGATATACCAGCTCCGAATCGTACTGGGCGCCGACACCGGCCAGCGATTCTCTTTCCGCCTGCGGAATCCCCAGCTTCTCAAAGGTATTCTTGATCTCGTCCGGAACCTCGTTCCAGTCGCCCTTCATGTCCGAGCGGGAACGCACATAGGAAGAGATCCGGTCCATGTCCAGGCCGTCAATGGAGGGGCCCCAATCCGGCACCTGCATTTCATTGTAGAGTTTCAGACACTTCAGCCGGAACTGCCGCATCCACTCCGGATCCTTCTTCTCTTCCGAAATTTTCTCCACAATGTCCGCAGTCAGACCTTCCTGCATCCGGTAGAAGCCCTGTGACTCATCATCCTTGAAGTCATAGAGGCTCCGGTCGACATCTTTCACTTTCTGTTCTGCCATAATCGCCGTTCCTTTATTACGCTTCCACGAATCTTTCGAATCCGCGCTTATTAATCTCATCCACCAGCTCCGCACCGCCGGTGTGAACCAGATTTCCCTTCACCAGGACGTGCGTGTAATCAACCTTCAGATACTCCAGAATCCGCGTGGAATGCGTGATGATCAGGAGCGCTCCGTTTCTCTTCTTCTGATATTCCTCGATGCCCCTGGAAACAACGCGCACCGCGTCCACATCCAGACCGGAATCCGTCTCGTCCAGAATAGCCAGCTTCGGATTGAGCATCAGAAGCTGCAGAATCTCCGCCTTCTTCTTTTCTCCGCCGGAGAAGCCGACATTCAGGTCACGCTCTGCGTAGGCTTCATCCATTCCGAGCAGCTCCATCGTCGCCTCCAGCTCCTTCTTGAACTGGAAAATCTTGAGAGGCTTTCCGGTTTTCTGCCGGATGGCATTGCGAAGGAACGACTCCAGCGACAGTCCGGGAACCTCCAGCGGGTTCTGGAAGGAGAGGAACATTCCCTTCTGCGCGCGCTTGTCCGCAGACAACGCCGTAATATCTTCCCCGTCGAAAACAATCTTCCCGCTTGTCACCTTATAATTGGGATTTCCCATCAGCGTATAGCCCAGCGTCGATTTGCCGGCACCGTTCGGCCCCATCAGGACATGTGTCTCTCCTGCCCCGATTTCCAGATTAATATGATGCAGCAGCTCGCCTTCCTCAATGGCTGCCGACAGGTCTGTCACCTGAAGTAATGTATCTGCCATAATTTCCTCCATCTGTTCGCAGCAATCTGTTCCATCGCCGCGGTAGCCTGATCCGTTTCGTGATATGATAACCATTCAGCACATTTCGAATTTCCCTGTGGAAGTCCTCGATACTCCCGGTCAGAGGTGCTGAACGATTACATACGTCTCAGGGTAAAATATTCTGGCACAGACCCCCTCTTTTTGTCTGTTGCCATAACAACAATATACCGTATCCTGCCAGGTACACAGAGAATTTCCATCAGAAATTCCGGGAAATCCGGGCCGGTACGCCTATACAAGTCTCCTGCTCAGATTACAAAATCATTTCCCGCGAGTGCATCCGCCTGATCCTTCAAATCCTGAAGCGTCACGCTGTCCGCATAGTCATTGATGACTTTGGAGAATTCCTTCCAGAACGGAAGCACCGCACAGTCCGCGCTGCGGGCGCAGGGGTTGCAGTCTCCCTCCAGACAGGGAACCGGTTCCAGCGGTCCCTCCATGACACGCAGAATATCTCCCACGGTGTAATCCTCCGGCCGCTTCGACAGCCGGTAGCCGCCGTTGTTGCCTCTCTGAGAGCGCAGATATCCGGACCTGGTCAGTGCCGTCACAATCTGCTCCAGATATTTCACCGTAATATCCTGCCGTTCCGAAATATCCTTCAATGAAATATACTCGCCTGTATCATGAACCGCAAGGTCCAGCATCATCCGAAGCGCGTACCGTCCTTTTGTTGAAATTTTCATACTGTCCCTCCTGTCGTGCCGGATCTTCGGGTTGTTCCCCTTTCGCTCCTGCACTATACTTTCTTTTAATGTAACTATTCCAAAAGCTGTCCCCTTCCGTACCGTGTCTTCCACGGTCCGTGCCGCAGGCAGCATCCGCGTGTACCGGTTCCGGCAACCGGCGCAAATCCTACTAATTATTGTAATCCTATCGGGGCTCGGGTATTTGCCATAGATATCATATATGCCCGGACGCTTTTTCGCAAGCAAAGACACAGGAAAGGATCTTCCCATTTATGCTGACCACAGATGAAAAGTATATGAAGCAGGCTCTTACACAAGCCAAAAAGGCCATGGCCCTCGGTGAGGTCCCCATTGGCTGCGTCATTGTCCATGACGGCACCGTCATCGGGCGCGGCTACAACCGCCGCAACACCGATCATTCCACACTCTCCCACGCGGAGATTACCGCGATCCGCAAGGCCAGCCGCAAACTCGGCGACTGGCGTCTGGAGGGCTGCACGCTCTACTGTACGCTGGAACCCTGCCCCATGTGTGCCGGAGCCATCGAGCAGGCACGGATCGACCGCGTTGTCATCGGAGCCCCCAGTGACAAATCCGGCTGCGCCGGTTCCCTTCTCAACATTGTTGCCAACGACAAGCTGATGCATCAGTCCGAGATCACCCGGGACGTTCTGACGGAGGAATGCCGCGCTCTCCTGCAGCAGTTTTTCCGCGATCTTCGCATCCGGAACCGCCTGTGTAAAAAAGAGCGGGACTTGCCGTAGAAAGCCTTCTTTGCTATACTAATGAAATCCTGCCGGTGGCAGGGCTCGGGCAGCTGTCCGGGTGCATCGTGTTGATGTTTGGGTCTCACGCAATGAATCCTGCGAACCGTGTCAGATCGGGAACGAAGCAGCACTAAGCAGATCCTTTCATGTGCCGTGAGGAAGCCTGGCGGAGCGATGTATCCGGTACCGTGCCCGGGTCCTTCCACCGGCAGGATTTTATGTTACCGATGAGGCATAAAAATGGATTTTTTTGATCTTACAAGCTGCCACCTCTGTCCGCGCAACTGCGGAGTCAACCGGGAGGCAGGAGAATCCGGCTTCTGCGGACTTCCAAAGGAAATCCGCGCTGCCCGGGCCGCGCTGTTATATTATGAAGAGCCCTGTATCTCCGGCTCATCCGGTTCCGGTGCCATTTTCTTCACCGGCTGCAACCTCGGCTGTGTTTTCTGTCAGAATACAGAGATTTCGTCCGGTCTTTGCGGCGGACCGTCTTCGTATGCAGGAGAACCGCTCGGTGCGGACCGCCTTTCGCAGATCATGCTGCAGCTTCAGGAAAAAGGAGCCTCCAACATCAACCTGGTGACGCCTTCTCACGTTCTGCACGTTCTGATTCCCGCCCTGGAAAGGGCAAAGGCCCACGGACTCCGGATTCCGGTCGTGTACAACACTGCTTCCTATGAGAAACCGGAGGTTCTGCGTGCACTGGATGGTCTGGTGGACATCTATCTTCCGGATCTCAAATATCACTCCGCGCAGCTTGCCGCCTCCTATTCCAAAGCTCCCGACTACTGGGAAACCGCCACGGCCGCTATCGAAGAGATGGTCCGCCAGTGCCCTTCCCCCGTCTTCGAGGACGGCTCGTCCTCTCTTGATGAGGCCGATGACCGGGATGATCCTCTGATGATGCACGGTGTCATCGTCCGCCATATGGTCATGCCCGGTCACGTGGAGGATTCCAGGGAAATTCTCCGCTACCTGCATACAACCTACGGAAACCGTATTTTCATCAGCATCATGAATCAGTATACGCCCATGCCGCAGTGTGCCGCCGACCCTCTTCTCTCCCGCCCGGTCACAAAAAAAGAATATGACGAAGTCACTGACTTCGCCATATCCCTTGGCATCGAAAACGGCTTTCTGCAGGAGGACGGTACCATTTCCAAAAGCTTCATCCCTGCCTGGGACGGCACCGGCATCCTGTGAGAAATCGAATCAATATTCCTTCGCGTCCAGATATTTCAGATAGTTGATCACCATCAGAGAAATCTTGAAACGGAGCGCATCATCAAAGTTCCGGATATCCAGTCCGGTCTGCTTCTGCAGCTTCTCAATCCGGTAGACCAGCGTGTTGCGGTGAATGAACAGCTGCCGGGAAGTCTCGGACACATTCAGATTGTTCTCGAAGAAGCAGTTGATCGTGGAGAGCGTCTCCGCATCCAGATCATCCGGGACCTCATCGCCGAATACTTCATGAATGAATACGTTGCACAAATTGGAAGGCAGCTGATAGATCAGTCTGCCGATGCCGAGCTGATTGTAGGAATTGACCATCTTCTCGGCATTGAAGATCTTGCCGACATCCATCGCCATTCTCGCTTCCTTATAAGAGCGCGAAATGTTCTTCAAATCCGTCACAATAGATCCATAGGAAGCGCGGACCTTCAGCATTGCCTCCGTGTTCAGCATGTCAACTGCCACCGTGGCTGCTTCCTCCAGCTGATCATAGGATTCCGCTGTTTCAACCGCCTTGATGATAATCACGCTCGTCTCATCGACTTCCGTCAGATAGTCGCCGTTGTGTGCGGTGAAAATACTCCCCAGGAGCTCACTTGCCGATGTCTCTCCATCTGACTCCAGTTCTACCAGAATGATGGCACGCGGTACCTGATAATTGATGTGCAGCTTTCTCGCGCGGTTGTGAATATCCACCAGAAGAAGATTGTCGAGAAGCAGGTTCTGGAAGAAATTGTTCCGGTCGTATTTCTCGCGGTAGGCAACCATCAGGTTCTGGATCTCACTGACGGCGATGCGGGCAATCATCAGCGTGTGATCTCCGTCTCCGATTGCCGTCAGGACATAGGCAGTGTCCTCCTCGTCACGGATTTTCAGCAGATAATGATTGCCGACAATCTGGCTGTCCACGGAGGACTTCGCAAAGCCGGACACCATGTCCGCTGCCGGAATTTCCGCTCCCTGCGTCATTGCAAACAGGCCGCCGTTCACATCCTGCATGCAGAACTCCACCTTCGAAATGGAAGTGAGTTCTTCCAGGCAACTCTTAACAATCTGTGATGATAGCATGTATGTTCCCTTCTCCCCGCAGAATCATCTCTGTTCCCTGTGCCGGCAGGGAATTTCGTCATTCCTGTCTCTTTCGTCTGCTGTTTTCCGCGAGGTCTCATTTTGCGCAGACCAAACCCGCCTAAAAACGGATTTTTCGTTCATTATGATTACCTGTTGAAATATTCTACGCGCTCATTTTGTTAAAAACAACTCAATTTTTGTTTTTTACTTCTGTTTCATACTCATTTCATAATTTGAGCAGTCCGAACGTGCCGCATCGCTGCTCAAAAAGAAAGAGGTATGCAGATGCACACCTCTTTCGATCATTTCATCATTCTGCCTGCAGATTAGTTGCAGATAGTCTTCTCGGTTTCCTTATCGAATACGTGAACCTTCTCCGTATCGATTGCGAACTCAACCTCAGATCCCGGACGAGCGGTGGTCTTGGGATCAACGCGGGCGGTAACCGGAGTCTCGTTGACATCGAAGTACAGGAATACTTCTGCACCGAGCAGCTCGTATACGTTAACCTTTGCCTTGAAGATTGCGTTGGACTTTGCCAGATCATCCGGATGATCGGAAAGGTTCTCAGGACGAATACCCATAACAACGGTCTTTCCGTCATAGCCGCCATCGATCAGAGCCTTGGACTTCTCAGCGTTAAGCGGAACGGTAACAGCATTGCCGATCTGCAGGGATGCCTGCGCGCCGTTTACCTTAACAGTAGCATCCAGGAAGTTCATCTGCGGAGATCCCATGAATCCTGCTACGAACAGGTTGCAGGGAAGATCATACAGATGCTGAGGAGTATCTACCTGCTGAACAACACCGTCCTTCATAACAACGATTCTGGTACCAAGCGTCATAGCCTCGGTCTGGTCGTGTGTTACGTAGATGATGGTGGTGCCCAGTCTCTGGTGAAGCTTTGCGATCTCAGATCTCATCTGAACACGCAGCTTTGCATCCAGGTTGGAAAGAGGCTCATCCATCAGGAATACCTTAGGATTACGAACGATTGCACGTCCCATTGCAACACGCTGTCTCTGGCCGCCGGAAAGAGCCTTCGGCTTGCGATCCAGGAGGTTGGTCAGATCCAGGATCTTCGCTGCATTGCGAACCATCTTGTCGATCTCGTCCTTCGGAACCTTGCGGAGCTTCAGTCCGAATGCCATGTTATCGTAAACCGTCATGTGCGGATACAGAGCGTAGTTCTGGAATACCATTGCGATATCACGATCCTTCGGCTCTACATCGTTCATAACCTTGCCGTCGATCTTAAGGGTACCGGAGGAGATATCTTCCAGACCTGCGATCATACGAAGGGTGGTGGACTTTCCGCATCCGGAAGGTCCTACGAAGATGATGAACTCCTTATCTTCGATATCAAGATTGAAATCCTTAACTGCCTCGAAGCCGTTGGGATACTTCTTATAGATGTGCTCCAAATTAAGACTTGCCATTTCATAACCTCCTGTTGGTGCGGAAGCTTCCTTCCGCTTTTCACGACTGTATTTAGTATATGAGAAAGCCCCCTCCCTTACCATCACCTAAATCCACAAAAAAACCGGAAATTCCTTGGCAATAGTACGGAAAGGGGCCTCCCCCGGTACCGTCTTTGTTGATGTTGTTCAAGGTTCGCAGGACTCCACTGGGCATATTACCCAATTCCCGGAATTCTCTCCTTTTTCAGGGGCAAAAGGCCCCCGGAGCATCCTGTTTTGCCTGCATTGTTCGGCATTTCGCCACTGCCGGCTTTTTACCTCCGGCTACTTGTTCTCGCTCAGAATGCGGTAAGCTTCTTCCTTCTCCGCTTCGTCCTCTTCCCCGGTCGGCTCCTCTTTTTCCGGCTCAAACCGTGCGAACGGCTTGCTGGCCAGAAGGCAGGTCACATAACCCGGCGCAGTGAATCCGAACAGAACCACCAGCGGGAAAATCTGGGGAACCAGAAGGAGCGACAGAACCGCCAGCGCAGCAGACGCTGCCCAGATTCCGCCCATTCCGAGAGTCCTCGGGAAGTTGGCAATTGCCATCAAGGCCGAATTCTTGAAGGTTGTCCTGACGTTATTGACAAAATGGCTCTGAAGCGGGAAAACCCACTGCAGCAGAAGATACAGAATGATGGTCACCGCAATCACCAGATACCGGATTGCCTTCGGGAAGGTGTCCGGCGCCTGATGGAACATCAGAAGATCGAGCGCCAGCACGATGATCAGTACCAGCATAATCAGCCACTCGCCGGTTGCCTGTTTGAAATTCTCCTTAAACTGCTTAAAAAACGGGCGGACCGTATACCCTTCTTCCTTCCTCGCCCATTTCAGCTCCACATAGTACATGGCAGACAATGCCGGGCCTGCTGTGAACACCGGAATGCACAAGAGCAGGGTGAGCAGATTCAGAATCATCATGTCGGCGATACGAGACAGGGCCCGCATCACCGGGCTCTCAAGATCAAAAAACTTTCCCACTTCTTTTCCCTTTCCTGCCGCAGCTTTTCTGCGGCACTGCGGGGAGAATCTGTTCTCCGCCGCCTCTTCGGTTCCTGCACACTGTCTCCCGCCCTCATGAGAAATCAGCATTCTGACAGATTCCGCGATTCTCCGGCCGCATGCTGCAGCCGTTTCCGGTCACGATCTGTCTCCCGTCACAAGTCCGTCCAGGAAGCTCTGAATCTGTTCCCGGATCATCCGTCGCAGACTTTTCCTGCCTTTCTCCGCTTCTGTCCGGACCGCGTCGCCGACCGCCTTCGTTGCGTTCTCTCCGGCCTCGCTGACCTTCTGCGTCACCGCGTCCCAGGCAGTGTCCTTCGCACTGTCAATCGCATCCACCACCTTCGGATCCTTTGTAATTTCCGACCAGATCAGGATCGGGGAGAGTCCCATCTCCTGCAGCTGGTCCAGTGCCTCCAGAAGGTACCGCTTCTCCCTGGCAATGCCGGAATCCGCGGAATTCCCGGCTGCTGCCTGCGTATCCGTATCTGTATCGGCCGCCGTGTCTGCATCCCCTGCAGGAATGTCTGTATCCGCATCGGCGGACGCGCCATCTGTATCTGCGGCCGTGTCCTTTTCCGGAATGTCGGACCAGCCGGATGTCTCCGCAGCCAGCGCCTTCGCCGGCGCAGTGCTCCCTGCAAGGCAGGCAGCAGTCAGGACGGCGCAGAGGATTGCCTCAGCAGATCTCGCCGCCATCCGCAATGTCCTTATCCGCTTCCGGAGTCATCAGAGCAAGCTTTCCGTCCGCGTCCTCCGCACACAGGAGCATGCCCTCCGACAGAACTCCCGCAAGCTTTGCCGGCTTCAGGTTGCAGACAACCGCAACCTTCTTCCCGACCATCTCTTCCGGCTCATAGTACTTGTGAATACCGGAAACAATCTGGCGTGTCTCACTGCCGATGCGAACCTGGGAGCACAGAAGCTTCTTCGATCCCTTGACCGCCTCGCACTTCACGATCTGTCCGACGCGCAGCTCCACCCTGCCGAAATCATCAATGGAAATGGTTTCCTTGTGCTGCAGGGTCTTCGTTTCCTCCGCCGCGCTTCCTTCCTTCTTGCTGTCACCCTTTTCTCCGCGTGCGGCTGCCGCGGCAGCCTCCGCCTTCTGCTTCTCCACGATGACCGCAACCTTCTTCATGACTTCCTTCTCATCCAGCCTTGCGAAAAGGATCTCCGGATTCTCCGTCACCTTGTTCCCGGACGGATACAGCCCGAACGTCTCCAGCGTGTCAAAATCACGCAGCTTCGTATTCAGCTGCTCCGCGATCCGGTCCGCCGTATCCGGCATAAACGGAGCAAGGAGCGAAGTTCCCATGATGATGCCTTCGGTCAGATTGTACAGAACCGTAGCAAGACGGTCCTTTTTCGCCTCGTCTTTGGCAAGTGCCCAGGGCTCCGTCTCATCAATGTACTTGTTCAGTCTCTTGAAGACCGCGAAGATCTCCTTCAGAGCGTCCGCCACGCGAAGCTCCGCCATGTCTTCCTCCACCTTCGCATACGCGCCGGTCACCACGGCCTTGAGTTCTCCGTCCACTGCCTCCTCTGCGCCGCGGTTCTCCACCACGCCGCCGAAGTACTTGTTGCTCATGGAGATGGTTCTCTTTACCAGATTGCCCAGCGTATTGGCAAGATCCGAATTGATCCGCTCCACGCACAGCTCCCAGGTAATCACGCCGTCGTTCTCATACGGCATCTCATGCAGAACGAAATAGCGGACCGCGTCCACGCCGAACAGCTCCGCCATGTCATCCGCATAGATGACATTGCCCTTGGACTTTGACATCTTCTCGCCGCCCTGCAGGAGCCACGGATGACCGAAAACCTGCTTCGGCAGCGGCTCTCCCAGCGCCATCAGGAAAATCGGCCAGTAAATCGTATGGAAGCGGATGATGTCCTTGCCGATCAGATGAAGATCCGCCGGCCAGTACTTTTTATACAGATCCGAAGAATTCCCATCCGCATCGTACCCGATTCCGGTGATATAGTTGGTCAGCGCGTCCAGCCACACATAGACCACGTGCTTCGGATCAAAATCAACCGGAATGCCCCACTTGAAGCTCGTGCGGGACACGCACAGATCCTGAAGACCCGGCAGAAGGAAATTGTTCATCATCTCATTCTTGCGGGACTGCGGCTGAATGAACTCCGGATGCTCGTTGATGTAATCGATCAGCCGCTGTGCATACTTCTGCATCCGAAAGAAGTATGCGTTTTCGTTCTCTTCATGCACGGTTCCGCCGCAGACCGGGCACTTGTCCCCGTCCACAATCTGGGAAGGCGTATAGAATGCCTCGCATTCCGTGCAGTACATTCCCTTGTACTGGCCCAGATAGATGTCTCCCTGATCATACAGTTTCTTGAAAATCTTCTGGACCTGTCTCTCGTGGTCCTCATCCGTCGTGCGGATGAAGCGGTCATAGGAGGTATTCATCAGATCCCAGATCCGCTTGATCTCTCCTGCGGTCTCATCGACGAACTCCTTCGGGGTCTTGCCCGCCTGCGCAGCCCGCTCCTCGATCTTCTGACCGTGCTCATCCGACCCGGTCTGGAAATATACATCATAGCCGTCCGCGCGCTTGTAGCGGGCAATGCTGTCCGCCATGATGATCTCGTATGTGTTGCCGATATGAGGCTTGCCCGACGTATAGGCAATGGCAGTTGTGATGTAATAAGGTCCTTTATTCTGCATTCCATTCTCCTTGTTCTACCCCGCACTCGGCAAAATCCGTAAAGGCGGTTTTGCCGAGTGCGGCAGCCGGTGCGCCAGCACCGATGCTGCAGTTTGAAAGTGACATATCGATGTCACTTTCAAACTGCTTCTCTTACCAGGTCAGGACGTCGCAGCCGTCCTCCGTGACGAGCACCTGCACCTCTCTTTGTGCCGAGGGCTTTCCATCCGCGGTATAGATGGACCAGCCGTTTCCTTCATCCTGGAAAATTTCATCCGTTCCCATGTTCACCATCGGTTCAATGGTAAAGCACATGCCGGGCACCATCAGCATCTCCGTGCCGGGCAGGGAGACATAGCTGACATACGGATCCTCATGGAATTCCAGTCCGCAGCCATGTCCTCCGATCTCCTTGACCACCGAGTAGCCGTTCTCCAGCGCATGCTGATGAACCGCATTCCCCATGTCCCCGAGGAAGGTCCAGGGCTTTACATTCCGAATGCCGATCTCCACGCACTCATTGGTGACCTGCACCAGCTTCTTCCAGTCATCCCGGACATTTCCGATCATGAACATGCGGGAAGAATCCGAAAAATATCCGTTCAGGATGGTGGAGCAGTCCACATTGACGATATCGCCGTCCTTCAGAATCACGTCCCTGCTGGGAATGCCGTGGCAGACCTGATCATTGACCGACGTGCAGACGCTCTTGGGGTAGCCTTCATAATGAAGATCCGCCGGAATTCCGCCCATTTTTACGGTAGTGTTGTACACAATATCATCTATTTCCTGCGTTGTCATGCCTTCGTGGATTTTTTCCGCGATTTCATCCAGAACCGCAATGTTGATCTTCGCGCTCGCCTTGATTCCTTCCACATCCTTCGGGGTCTTGATGATGCTTCTGTCCGGAACGACATATCCCTGCAGCTCGTACTCACGGATTCTCTCGTCAAAATCCATGTGACAGTTCTTGTATTTTTTACCGCTTCCGCACCAGCATGGGGCGTTGCGGTCAATTTTGGTCATGTGCTGTGCCATTTTCAGATATCCTTTCTGCAGCGGCCTTGTCCTCTTCCGGGTTCGTCCCTCCCGAAAGCCGTCCGCATCTTTATTTGCCGAGTTCTTCACAGCCTTCCTTGCGCTGCCGGAAATGGTTCATGAAGAATTCCGTATTGTCCTCAATGTCTCCGTGATAAATCGCGGAACCCGCCACAATGACATTCGCTCCCGCATTCAGAACCACATCGACATTCCCGCGGACAATGCCGCCGTCCACTTCAATGTCCGTATCCAGATTCAGGCTGTTGAGCATCGCCCGTGCCTCCCGGATCTTGCGGGTACTGGTTTCGATATACTTCTGCCCGCCGAACCCCGGCTCGACCGTCATGATCAGCAGCATGTCAATCCGCTCCAGATAAGGAAAAACCTCCTGAATCGGCGTCGACGGCTTCAATGCGAGTCCGACACGCTTTCCCTGCTCGCGGATGGCTGCGATCACTGCTCCGACATCCGGAGTCGCCTCCATATGAAACGTAATCCCATCCGCTCCGCAGTCCGCGAAATTCTGGATGTACCGCTCCGGATCCTTCACCATCAGATGTACATCGAAGAACTGGTCTGTATTACTCCGGATGCTCCGGATCACCGGCATTCCGAATGAGATCGACGGAACAAAGACGCCGTCCATCACATCAATGTGCACCCAGGGAGCACCTGCCTCGCGGGTCGCCGCGATCTCCTGACCGAGGCAGTTGAAGTCTGCAGCAAGAATGGAGGGAGACAGCTTAATCATTTCGATCACCTGTAGGACACGCCCTTGTGCCCTGAAAAAACGGATGTCTCTGCGGACACCGGTTGCCTTTCAAATGCCCGGGGCTCCTGTGACAGAGTCCCGGGCCGTTATTCCATTCACGCACGGCACGGCATTTTGTCTGCCGCGTGTCTGTTCTCTCAGCCCTTTACAAAGGCAAGCGTCTTCGCCGCAATGCCTGCTGCGTCAAGGCCATACTTCGCAACCAGCTCGCCGGCCGTTCCGGACTCTCCGAAGCGGTCCTGCATGCCGATGCGGCAGAGCCTCGTGGGAAGCTTCTCCGACAGAACCTCGGCAACCGCTCCACCGAGACCGCCGATGACGCTGTGCTCTTCTGCCGTTACCACCCTGCCGGTCTTTCCTGCGGAAGCCAGAAGAAGTTCCTCGTCAATCGGCTTGATGGTGCAGATGTTGATGACCTCTGCGTCAATACCTTCGCCCTTCAGGGTTTCTGCTGCATCCAGTGCCGCTGCAACGCAGATGCCGGTTGCCACGATCGTGACATCCCTGCCTTCTCTCAGGAGCTTGCCCTTGCCGATTTCAAAATGGTAGTCGGGATCATTGAAAACCGGAACCGCATAACGGCCGAATCTCATATAAACCGGTCCGACATAGTCCGCCGCTGCCTTCACGGCAGCTCTTGCCTCGATGTCATCCGACGGGCTCATGACAACCATGCCCGGAATCGTGCGCATCAGGGCCAGATCCTCGTTGCACTGATGGCTCGCACCGTCCTCACCTACCGTGATGCCGGCATGTGTTGCGCCGATCTTGACATTGAGATGCGGATAACCGATGGAGTTTCTCACCTGCTCATAGGCACGTCCTGCCGCGAACATGGCGAAGGTCGATGCGAACGGGATTTTTCCTGCTGCCGCAAGTCCTGCCGCAATCGTCATCATATTGCCCTCTGCGATGCCGCAGTCATAAAAACGGTCCGGGTACTCCTTGGCAAAATAGGAGGTTCTGGTGGAGGCCTTCAGATCGGCGTCCAGCACCACAATATCCGGATGATCCGCGCCGAGCTCCGCCAGTGCGTGTCCATAGCTCTCACGGGTTGCGATCTTCTTAACGTCTGCCATTACTGCTCGCCCTCCTTCTCCAGTTCTGCATCAATCTTTGCAAGGTCCTCCATCGCCACGGCATACTGCTCATCGTTGGGCGCCGTGCCGTGCCAGGATGCCTGATTCTCCATGTAGGAGACTCCCTTGCCCTTGACGGTCTTCGCAATGATTGCCGTCGGCATGCCCTTGGTGGCTCTTGCCTCCTCAAAGGCCCTGCGGATCTCATCGAAGTCGTGTCCGTTGATGGTGATCACGTGGAAATTGAATGCCTCAAACTTCTTGTCAATCGGATACGGGTTATTGACCTTGGAAATGTCGCCGTCGATCTGGAGATTGTTGTTGTCCACGATGACGCAGAGATTGTCCAGCTTCTTGGCACCTGCGAACATCGCTGCCTCCCAGACCTGACCTTCCTCCAGCTCGCCGTCCCCGAGGAGCGTGTACACACGGTAGGATTTCTGATCAATCTTCCCGGCAAGTGCCATGCCGCAGGCCGCGGAAATTCCCTGTCCCAGGGATCCGGAGGACATATCCAGTCCGGGCAGATACTGCATGCTGGGATGTCCCTGAAGTCTGGTTCCGAGCTTGCGGAACGTCTTCAGCTCCTCCACCGGAAAATATCCTTTCAGCGCCATCGCCGCGTACAGTCCGGGGCAGGTATGTCCCTTGGACAGTACGAACCGGTCGCGGTCCGGGTTGCCGATCATATCCGGTCCTACGTTCATTTCTTCAAAATACAGGTAGGTGAACAGATCCGCTGCGGAAAGAGATCCGCCGGGATGTCCTGCTTTTGCAGAATGAACAGCCGTCACGATTCCCTTGCGAACCTCGTTGGCCATCTTCTTCAGTTCAAGATTCTTCAACTTGATTTCCTCCTTTATACCTTGCTTTACTTGCCCTGACCGTAGTAGGCATTCGCGCCGTGCTTGCGGTAGTAATGCTTATCCTGCAGCACCTGAGGTGCCGGAGCAACCTTCGGGTTGATGATCTCGGTGCGGTATGCCATCTTGGCAACCTCTTCCAGAACAACGGCGCTGTGAACCGCCTCAATCGGATCCTTGCCCCACGCGAACGGCCCGTGATTCTTGCAGAGGCAGGCGGGAACCGCATCGCAGTCCTTGTTCATCCGGGCGAACTCGTCCACAATCAGGACACCGGTATTCTTCTCATAAGCCTCGTCGATCTCTTCCTTGCTGAGAGTGCGCAGGCACGGAACCTCTCCATAGTAATAATCCGCATGCGTCGTTCCGTAGCAGGGAATGCTGCGTCCTGCCTGTGCCCAGCTCGTCGCATAGGAAGAATGGGTGTGCACCACACCTCCGATACTCTCCCAGTGCTTATACAGGTAAGCATGCGTCGGCGTGTCGGAAGAGGGATTCATCTCTCCCTCCACCTTGTTGCCGTCAAAATCCACGACAACCATGTCCTCCGGCCGGAGCTCCTCATACGGAACTCCGCTCGGCTTGATGACAAAAACGCCGTCCCTGCGGCTGACTCCCGAAACATTTCCCCAGGTGAATGTCACAAGGTTGTACTTCGGAAGCAGCATATTGGCTTCATATACTTCCTTTTTCAGTTCTTCCAGCATGGATTTTTCCTTTCTCACCAGATGGCCGGATTACAAATTCCGGACGGCAGCCGCCTCAATCGGCAGGCCCTTCTCATAGCGCTCCAGATACTCGTCGAAGCCCTTCACGTCCGCCGGATCCGGCCGGATGGTCTCGCCCTTCGCATCCGCAAAAACCTTCTCATTCAGCCACTGATCCAGAGGCTTTCCCTCGCTCCGGACACTGTAGGCTGCCAGCAGGGCAATGCCCCACGCGCCGCCTTCTCCTGCCGTCGTCATGCAGGTTACCGGTGTATTCAGGGCAGCTGCCAGAATGCTCTGGCCGACTCCCTTCGTCTTGAACAGACCGCCGTGCCCCATCATGTTGTCCACCTTCACGCCTTCCTTCTTCAGAAGAAGGTCCATGCCTGCCTTCAGGACAGACAGAGAAGCGTACAGGTGCACGCGCATGAAATTCGCCAGTGTGAAGCTGGAATTCGGCGTGCGGGCAAAAAGCGGACGTCCTTCATCCATCTTCGTGATCGGTTCCCCGGAGAAGTAGTTGTAGTCCAGCAGTCCTCCGCAGTCCTTATCCCCCTCCAGCGCCTTGTTGTACAGCACGGAGAACAGGCGGTTTTTATCCGCCTTCACGCCCATGGCCTCGCAGAATTCATCAAAAATCCCAACCCACGCGTTGAGGTCCGAAGTGCAGTTGTTGCAGTGTGCCATTGCCACCAGATCTCCGGAGGGAGTGGTAACAAGGTCGATTTCCGGATAAACGTTCTTCAGATCCTGTTCCAGAACGATCATGCCAAAGCACGAGGTTCCGGCGGATACATTTCCGGTTCTTCTGGCAACGGAGTTGGTCGCCACCATGCCGGTCCCCGCATCGCCCTCCGGAGGGCAGAGCGGAATCCCGGCCTCCAGGTTTCCGGAGACATCCAGGAGCTTCGCTCCCTTTTCCGTCAGGGTTCCTGCGTTCTCACCGGCCTTCAGATTCTTCGGGAAGATGTCCGGAAGCTTCCACGAATATCCCTTGTCTGCGATCAGTGCGTTGAACTTCTCCACCATCTCCGCATCATAATCGCCGGTTTTCATGCTGATGGGGAACATGCCGGAGCCGTCGCCCACACCGATGACCTTCTGTCCGGTCAGCTGCCAGTGCACATAAGCTGCGAGCGTCGATACGAAGTGAATGTCCTTCACATGCTCCTCGCCGTTTAAGACCGCCTGATACAGATGCGCGATGCTCCAGCGCTGCGGAATGTTGTAATGGAAAAGCTCCGTCAGCTTCTCTGCCGCCTCCCCGGTAATGGTATTGCGCCAGGTGCGGAACGGAACCAGGAGCTCGTCCTTGTCATTAAAAGCCAGATAGCCGTGCATCATTGCGCTGATGCCGATGGCAGACAGCCGGTGAATCACCGTTCCGTATTTCTTCTTCACATCCTCCAGAAGGTCCGCATAGCATCCCTGCAGGCCTTTCCAGATATCATCCAGAGAATATGTCCATACCCCGTTCTCCAGACGGTTCTCCCACTCCCAGGCCCCCTCTGCAACCGGTGTGTTGTCCGTTGCAATCAGCTCTGCCTTGATGCGGGTTGATCCGAACTCGATTCCGACAACGGCTCTGCCGTCCTCGATTTCCTTTCTGATCTGATCCTGATCCATTGTTCCCATCCCCTTTTCCTTATGCTGTAAAATCAGGCGAAACCGTTCTCCTTCGCCTGTCCTGTCCGGGCTTTCCTCCGGAAGCGCAAATCCGCAACCGGATTTTTCGCTTTAAAATCAGCGGATGCCCAACAGTTGTATTCTATCATAAATGCAGGCCGCATACATCCGTGTTTCCCCTATTGCCGCCCCGTCTCTTCCATCATTTTTTCCACATGCGCCCGGTCCCAGAGAAGGACATTCAGCCGGCGTGCGCACGTTCTCGCGGGGTCCGTGAACGACCGGTTGGTCATCACCGCCGCCACCATTCTGCCGTAAAAAGCCTTTCCCGCGTAAACTTCCTGCACCGCGTGCACACCCACAATACTCTCATAGCATTTGCACTGCACCGCATAGGTCACGCCGTCTCTCTCACACAGGATATCCGCGCCGTAGTCTCCGCTTCCTCTCGTAACCTCCACTTCTTCAAACCCTGCCTCCCGCAGAAGATCCGCGCAGAAATATTCAAAGTCATGGCCCTCCATGGCATCCATTTCCGCTTCCTTCGGCCCGCTCCTGCGGTTGACCCAGCGAAGAAACCACACGATTCCCGCCACGAGAGCTGCCCCCGCCGCAAGGATTCCCCAACTCTGTCCGTTCATTTCAGAATTCCTCTCCGAACCGGTCTGCAATCCGCTTCTCCGCCCAGTCCGCAAGCTTTCTTATCCTGCCGCTCCCCGGCTCCGGAAACGGAAATTCCGGGGCCTCCATACCGGGCGGCTCTCTTTTGGGCGGCTCCACCTCCGGCGGTTCCCATCCGGGCACGCTCTCTCCCAGCATCATTTCCTCCACCGGTCCTCTCGGACGGCTGACATAAAATTCTTCATCCGTCTCCAGACAGTAGGCTGCCAGCTGTGCGCGGTCCGCCGCGTGTGAAACCGCATTTTCCTCCTCCGACCAGCCAAGGCACTTGCCTCCGCAGTCGATGTCCACGAACTTCTCCGCCCGGTAAATCCGGTTACGAACCGGCGGGAGGCCGCCGAGAAGATTTTTCCCTGCTTCCCGGTTCAGCTCCCCGTAATAGTAATCCGTAATGGTATGCCCGCAGATCAGCATGCTGTAATTTTTCCGTCCGCGGTATTCCGCGAAAGGATTCTCCCGCAAAAGCAGCCTTCTCCAGACCGAATCCATCCTGCAGCGCTGCCGCTGCGCCGCCGTATATTCCATATCTTCAAAAAAAGGATAGGCATGCGCCGCCATGAACAGTCTTCCGTCCACCGGAATGTCACAGGAAAAGGGAAGATTTTTCAGCCATCGGTGAAGGCTTTCCTGTTCTTCTTCGGAAAGCGCAAGGAAGGCGTCCCATGTCACCTGCCCCCGGTTTGCCTCCAGCCAGTTGCGCGCCGATTCACTGACCGCGTCATCGGTAATACCGTACTCGATCGCAGCAAGAAACATCAGCTCATGGTTTCCCATCAGGCAGTGAACAAAGTCATATTCCTCCTCCATCTGTTTCACCGCCAGAATCGTCTCCATGGATTTCTCTCCCCAGTCCCCGTAATCACCCAGGAGATAGAGAGAGTCCGACCCGTCATACTGAAACCGGATTTTGTCGAGAAGCCTTTGAAATTCATCGTATGCGCCGTGTATGTCGCTGATTGCATAAGTAGCCATGACGTCTATTATAGCATGCCGGTCATGCAAAAAGGCACAGGCCCCTGCGGGTCTGTGCCTTTGAACGATCATAACAGCTTATGAAGCGCTGCCTGTCTTCTCTTCTTCCTTCGGAATCAGAGCTTCGGGCCTGCTGCAACCAGAGCCTTGCCGGCCTCGTTGCCTTCATACTTTGCAAAGTTCTTGATGAATCTCTTTGCAAGATCCTGTGCCTTTGCATCCCACTCGGAAGCGTCCTTGTAGGTGTCGCGAGGATCCAGAATGCCGGTGTCTACTCCCGGAAGCTCGGTCGGTACTTCAAAATCGAAGTAAGGGATCTTCTTGGTGGGAGCCTTCAGAACATCACCGGAAAGGATTGCATCGATGATTCCACGGGTATCCTTAATGGAGATACGCTTGCCGGTTCCGTTCCAGCCGGTGTTTACAAGGTAAGCCTTTGCGCCGCTCTTGTTCATCTTCTTAACCAGCTCTTCTGCGTACTTGGTCGGATGCAGCTCCAGGAAAGCCTGGCCGAAGCAAGCGGAGAAAGTAGGAGTGGGCTCGGTGATTCCGCGCTCGGTTCCTGCAAGCTTTGCAGTGAAACCGGACAGGAAATAGTACTTCGTCTGCTCAGGTGTCAGGATCGATACCGGAGGAAGTACGCCGAATGCATCTGCGGACAGGAAGATTACGTTGTCAGCAGCCGGGCCGTGAGAAATCGGCTTAACGATCTTCTCAATGTGGTCGATCGGATAAGATACACGGGTATTCTCGGTTACGCTCTTGTCAGCGAAGTCGATCTTGCCGTTCTCATCAACCGTAACGTTCTCAAGAAGAGCGTCTCTTCTGATTGCGCCGTAGATATCCGGCTCAGCTTCCTTGTCCAGGTTGATAACCTTTGCATAGCAGCCGCCCTCGAGGTTGAAAACGCCGTTGTCATCCCAGCCGTGCTCGTCATCGCCGATCAGCAGACGCTTGGGATCTGTGGAAAGGGTGGTCTTGCCGGTTCCGGACAGACCGAAGAAGATTGCAGTGTGCTCACCATTCAGGTCTGTGTTTGCAGAGCAGTGCATGGAAGCGATGCCCTTCAGCGGCAGATAGTAGTTCATCATGGAGAACATACCTTTCTTCATCTCTCCGCCGTACCATGTATTGATGATAACCTGCTCCTTGGAGGTGATGTTGAAGACAACAGCGGTCTCGGAGTTGAGGCCCAGCTCCTTGTAGTTGGTTACCTTCGCCTTGGATGCGTTGTAAACGATGAAATCAGGCTCGAAGTTCTCTTCCTCTTCTGCAGTGGGCTTGATGAACATGTTGCGGACAAAGTGTGCCTGCCATGCAACTTCCATGATGAAACGAACTGCCATGCGGGTATCCTTGTTGGCTCCGCAGAAGCCGTCTACCACGTAAAGCTTCTTATTGGAAAGCTCCTTCTTGGCAATTTCCTTTACTGCAGCCCATGCTTCCTGAGAAGCGGGATGGTTATCATTCTTGTACTCATCGGTGGTCCACCATACGGTGTCCTTGGAGTTCTCATCCATTACGATGAACTTATCCTTAGGAGAGCGGCCGGTGTATACGCCAGTGAAAACGTCAACTGCACCCAGCTCAGTCTCTCTGCCAACCTCATAGCCTTCCAGCCCGGGCTTGGTCTCTTCCTCGAACAGCTGCTCATAGGAAGGGTTATAGACGATCTCAGGTGTTCCGGTAATGCCATACTTGCTTAAATCGACTTTTGCCATAGTATCTTGAACCTCCATTAAGAATTCATGCTGTTAATAAATTAACACTGTTACGGTTATACCACAAAAGAATTTGAGGAACAACGGGAATCCTGCAAATTTCATTTGTTTTTTATGCTTTTATCAGGGCCCGGTAAATTTCCCTTTTCGGAACTCCGCGGTCCCTCGCGACAAGCTTCATGGCCTCTTTGCGGTCCGTCCCCTGAGACTCGTAATAGGCCATATGTTCCCCGATGCTCATCGTCTTCCAGACGGCCTCTTCCTTCCTTTTCTTCTCCTCCGGATCCGCTCCCGAAAGAACCAGGACATACTCGCCTCTGGGATCGCTGCTTTCATAATATTCCCGCGCCTCCGGGAGCGACATGGCCTTTGCCTCTTCGAACTTCTTCGTCAGTTCCCGGCAGAGGACAATCTTCCGGTCGCCGAGCGCTTCCTCCAGCTCCTTCAGCGTCGCCCGCAGATGGTGCGGTGCCTCATACAGGATGGTCGTCCTCTCTTCCTCCCGGAGCCGTTCCAGAACATGTGCCCGTTCCTTTTTATCGGTTGGAAGAAATCCCTCGAAGCAGAACCTCCTTGCCGGCATGCCGGACATGGTAAGTCCCGTGATCAGGGCACAGGCGCCGGGGAGCGAGGTCACGCGGATTCCCTGTTCCATGCACTTTGCCGCGAGAACCTCCCCGGGATCCGAGATCGCCGGTGTTCCCGCGTCGGTCACCACGGCAATATTCTCGCCGCGCAGAAGGTGCCCGATCAGCTCGTCCGCCTTTTCATACTTATTATGTTCATGATAGCTGGTCATCGGCTTGTGAATGTCAAAATGATTGAGCAGCTTTAACGTGTTGCGTGTATCCTCCGCCGCAATCAGATCCACATTCTTCAGTGTCCGCAGCACCCGGAGCGTAATATCCTCCAGATTTCCGATCGGCGTCGCGCACAGATACAGAGTTCCCTGTGCGGCGCTCTTTCCGTTCTCTTCCATCGCCAAAATTCCTCTCCTCTTCCGGATGCACCCGTCCGGGACAGCCGTCTTTCCATTTTCTGCAGCGGCCGCGGCGGGATTCTGCGCCCAAACCGCGGCGTCAGTATCCGTAGATCTCATAAATCTCATCCGTATATTGTCCCGGCTCCCGGTAAACGATCAGCGGCTTCTCCACCGTGATCCGCGCATTTCCTCCGCGCACACAGTCCAGCAGCACCATGTTGGGTTCCCGGTCGATGTAGGGATAAACCAGCCGCATTCTTTTCGGCTCCAGATGATGGCTGCGGAGCGCCGTCATGATTTCCGCCAGGCGGAACGGACGGTGCACCATGTAGAAATGTCCGCCCGGCCGGACCATCTTCTCCGCCGCAGTGACCAGCTCCTCCAGACTGCAGCAGATTTCATGCCGTGCAATCGCCTTCGCGTCCCCCGGATTCACCAGCCCGTGGCAATTCGTCATATACGGCGGGTTGGAAGTGACTACGTCAAAAGAAGCAGCCGCAAATAAAGCGCCTGCTTCCCTGATATCTCCGGTTACAATTTCGATCCGCTCCTCCAGACCGTTCAGGAGAACGCTCCGCCTTGCCATATCGGCGCTCTCCGGCTGGATCTCCAGTGCCGTAAAATGCTCCGCCTTCGTCTTGGCACTCATCAGGATCGGAATGATTCCCGTTCCGGTTCCGAGATCCAGAACCCGGTCTCCCTTTGCCGCCTTCGCAAAGCCCGACAGGAGCACCGCATCCATTCCAAAGGAAAAGCGCTGCGGATTCTGAATGATCTCCAGATGGCTTCTCTGGAGATCATCGATTCGTTCATTCGGTTTCAGAAGGTTTGTCTTCTCTTCTTCTGTCATTGCCGCCATTTCTTCTTCTGTTCCTGTGGCGTCTCCGGTTCCCGCCGGCGTTCGGTCCCTGGAACGCACCGCGGTCCTCACCCGTCCCGGTGCCTCCCGGCAGATTCTCCCGCTGCGGCTGCGCCTCCGGATTCATTTCAGGATTTCTCTCCGCATTCCTTCCGGATCCGCGTCCTCCGCGCTCAGGAACGTTCCGTTCCGTTCCCTGCCGGTCTCTTCCCTGCCCCGGTGTGAACGTCCTGCGTCCGCGGCGTTCCCGCCCCGCATTCGGATTCTCTTCCCGGCGTTCCGGCACCGGACTGCCTTCTCCGCGCTCCTGCTGCGGCGGGCGGCCGTCTCTTGACCTTCGCTTCTCCGCTCCGGTCTCCTGCGGTGTTCCCGCTTCCTTCTCTTCCTGATTTCTTGCGGGCCGCTGTTCTTTTCTTCCTTTTCCGGCGCCTCCGCCGTTCTTCAGTTCACTCCGGTTGATCTTGGGCTTTGCCTGCCCGCGCTTTCTGCGGCGCAGAATCGTGATCTCATCCGCCCCGCACTCGTGCAGCTCCTTCTCGTCATCCACTTCCACAAGAATCCGGACCGTCTGCTTCAGAATATTGACTCCTGCAACCTCTCCGGTCAGACCGTCCGCGGTCTGCACCTCATCACCGAGCCTCGGCAGGTTCTTATTCAGAGCCTCATAGGTCTCCTCCTCATTCTTAAGGCAGCACATCAGCCGCCCGCAGGCGCCGGAAATCTTCGTCGGATTCAGCGACAGGTTCTGTTCCTTCGCCATCTTGATGGAGACCGGAATGAAATCAGACAGATACGTGTGGCAGCACAAAGGCCGCCCGCAGATCCCGTAGCCTCCCAGAATCTTCGTCTCGTCCCGCACGCCGATCTGTCTCAGCTCGATTCTCGTGCGGAAGACACTCGCCAGATCCTTGACCAGATCCCGGAAATCCACTCTTCCGTCCGAGGTAAAGTAGAACAGGATCTTGTTGTTGTCAAAGGTGTACTCCGCGTCAATCAGCTTCATGTCCAGATTGTGACGGCGGATCTTCTCAAAGCATACCCGGTACGCTTCCCGTTCCTTCTCCCGGTTCTCCCGCATTCTGTTATCATCCGAAGGCGTAGCCACGCGGATGATCTTCTTCAGAGGTGCCTTGAACTGTTTCTGATGGATCTTCATCGGGTCACAGACACTGGTTCCGTATTCCAGCCCGCGGGCCGTCTCCACAATCACATGGGTCCCGCGCTTCACCGGAAGATTTCCGATCGCAAAGTAATACGCCTTGCCCGCCGTCCGGAACCGCACACCGACCACTTCCGCCAGATCCCTGTCATCCGCATCCGGATCCGCTGCCGTGGGAAGGACCGTGTTCTCGTCCTCGTCCCCCTCCAGCACTTCATCCGCGCGGTCCTCTTCCTCCAGAGCCTCCGCTTCCTCCAGCTCCTGTGTCTCTTCCGGATCCGGAGATCCCTCCGGCCCCTCCTGCATGTCCGAAGGATCTTCTGTCTCTTCTGCTACAACCTCTGTAATCTCTTCTTCCAGAGCTTCCGCTTTCTTGTATTCTTCCATTGAAACCGCTTTCTCTCTATACCGCTTCCCGCAGAATTCTCCGTATCTTCAGGAGGAGAAGCTCTGCGATCTGTGTATCGCTTTCCTTGCTGTTCCGGCGTCTGCCTGCATCGTCAAATGCCTCCTGAATTCTCTCCAGCCCCTGAAAAGAAACGTCCGCCGCAGCGCTTATAATATACTTTATCTTATCTTGGAAAATCAAGTTTTCCGGGCTCTGCGTGCTCTTCTGGACCAGAATGTCCCGGTACCAGCTCCGGCAAAGATCCAGAAAATCTTCCATATGAGAAGGCGCTTCCCCCTTGCCGCCCGCGACCTTCTCCGCAAACTGCTGGATTTCGTGGCTGTCCGTCTCCTTCAGCTTCTCCAGAAACCCGATGAGCTCCCCCCGGAATGCTGTAAGCTCTTCCCCGGAAAGCTCCAGGCATCTGCCCGGGTTTCCATGGGAGAGCCTGGCCGCCGTCACCGCAGCCTCCCCGGAAATTCCTGCGGACGCCAAAGCCTCCACCAGTTCCTTCTCCGGTGCCGGATGGAGCATGAGCGACACACACCGGGAGAGCACCGTCGGCAGAAACACCGAGGTGTTCTGCGCAAGCAGCAGGAAAACCGCATAGGCCGGCGGCTCCTCCAGTGTCTTCAAAAGCGCGTTCTGGGCCTGCTGATTCAGATTCTCCGCATTGGGAATGATGTAGATCTTATAGGGGCCGGAATAGGGCTTTACCTGCGCATCCGCCTGCACAAACCTTGCCAGCTGTACGCCGAGCACTCCGGTTTTGCTGGTAATCCCCGCCCGTTCATTCGTAACGATCACGACATCCGGGTGATTTCCCGATTGAATCTGAAGGCAGGAATGGCACTCCCCGCAGGGTTCCACGTACCCGTTCTGCTCCTTCGGCTGCCCGCATAAAAGGGCAGCTGCGAAGGCCAGAGCCAGCTTCATTTTCCCTGCACCCTTTTCTCCGCTGATCAGATAAGCCTGCGATATTCTGCCTGTCCGAAGGGCATTCTGCAGATGTGACACCGCAAGCTTCTGTCCGATTACCTGTTCAAATCCAATTCCCGGCATATGCTCTTCCATATTTCTTCCGCGCAGGCCTCGGCATTCTCGTTCACATAACGTTTCCGGATGCCCGCCTCCTGTAATTTTTCCTCCGAAAAATCATGCGTGTCCGCGAGAAATCTCCGGCACATCTCCGCATACCGTGGATGGGTCTGCTGCCGTTCGCGGTTCAGCGCACGCTGGAGTCTTTCTCCGTCCTCCAGCTCAATATAAAGAGGAATGACCCGTTCCTGTCCGAAATAGCACGCAAAGGACCGGTATGATTCCAGCGTTCCGATCAGAAGATAGCTTTTCATTTCCAGATCAATCTGACCGTCGTCCTTCGTATAGTAATGCCAGATTCCATACACCGTATCGTAATCCCTGGACTCAATGATCCTGCCGGCGGCCTTTGCTGCCTCAAATTCCGGATCCGTCTCAAAAAAATACGTGCTGCCGCTCTTCTCTCCTGTCCGGATGGGTCTTGTGGTATAAGGGATCACTTCCCCGAGAAGATTCTCTTCTCCGTTCTCGCGGGCCTTTTCCCGGAGCCGCCGGTAAAGCGTGTCCTTTCCCGACGCGCTTTTCCCCATCAGACAGAAGATTCTGTGCTTCGGTTCCATTACCACACCTCAATGAAACGGATCATATTCGTCTTGCCGGAGACGCCAAGCGGTATTCCCGCCGTCAGAACAACCTTGTCTCCCGTCTTCACATACCCTGCCAGCTTCGCGGTATTGATTGCCGCCTCGAACAGAAGGTCCGCCGTTGGCTCCTGAGGAATAATCACCGGCTGGACGCCGAACAGAAGGTTCATCTGGCAGGCGGTCTCCTTGTTGGTCGTGCAGGCAATGATCGGGCAGACCGGCTTATGTGCCGCCAGTCTTCTTGCTGTAAATCCGGAGAGCGTGACCGTAATGATGGCGTCCGCCCTGACATCCTCCGCAATGGTGCAGGACGCGTGCGAGATCGCCGTCGTCACATCACTTCGGTCCGTTACGCCGCGGGATTCCATCCGGGACGCATAGTCCACATCCTCTTCCGTCCGCTCCGCGATGGATGCCATGGTCCGGACCGCCTCCTCCGGATAGGCGCCGTTTGCGCTCTCCCCGGAGAGCATAATCGCAGTCGTTCCATCATAGATCGCATTGGCGACATCCGTCGTCTCCGCTCTGGTCGGACGGGGATTGTGCATCATGGAATCCAGCATCTGGGTTGCGGTCACGCAGATTTTTCCCTTCTGCTCCGCCAGGCGTATCATCTTCTTCTGAAGAACGGGAACCTCTTCCAGCGGGACCTCTACTCCGAGATCTCCTCTTGCCACCATGATTCCGTCCGCTTCCTCCAGAATGCTCTCCAGGTTCCGCACACCCTGTACGCTCTCGATCTTCGCAATGATCTTGATGTTGCTCTTGTACTGGGCAAGAATCCGGCGGATCGCGCGAATATCGTCGGCCGTCCGGGTAAAGGACGCCGCGATATAGTCGAATCCGAGGACGCATCCGAATTCAATGTCGCTCCGGTCCTGCTCGCTGATGAACGGCATGGACAGATCCGTCCCGGGCACGTTGACGCCCTTGTGATTGGACACCGGACCGCCGTTGACAACCGTGCATTCGATTTCCGTTCCACGGATGCGGTCCACCTTCAGTTCGATCAGACCGTCATCGATCAGGATACTGCTGCCTTCCCTCACATCCTTCGGAAGATTCTGATAGGTCACGGAGGCACGCTCCCTGTCACCGTCGATCTCTTTCGTCGTCAGCGTGAATTTCTGACCGGCCTCCAGCATGACCTTTCCTTCCTTAAAGTCACGGAGACGAATCTCCGGACCCCTGGTGTCCAGAAGTGCCGCCACAGGAAGATTCTTCTCAATTCTGACCTTTTTCAGCTTCTCAAACTTGCGTGCCTGCTCCTCATGGGTTCCATGGGAGAAATTAAAACGCGCCACGTCCATTCCGGCGTCAATCAGACGGCCGATCATTTCCTCGCTCTCACTCGCAGGACCCAGGGTGCAGATAATTTTTGTTTTCCTCATCGTCGGATGCTCCTTGCATTCTTGATTCCGCCTCGCGGAATCCGTGTCCCGGTTCTTCCGGGGTTTCCCCGCAAAAAATGGCAAAAGCCGGCGAAAGGCCGGCAGCTGCAAAGCCATTTGGTATCAGTATAGCAAACCCGCGGGGCCTCCGCTTGCCCGATTTTGGTTCCTTTGAAATCTGTGCGGCTTTTTGGCAGCTTTTTCTTTCGGAATTTCTTTTATAATTCACCGGTCCTGAGCTACAATAAAACCGATTCCCGGGCAGCCGGAAATCCGGTTCCGGAACCCGGACTGCTGCAGAATCCACCTGTCACATCCAATTCACAGAAAGAGCAATGAAAGGAGCTTTCACCATGAAAAATACAAAGCTTGTTGCCAAAGACACCGTCTGGATCGGCGGAAGCGACCGCCGTCTCGCGCTGTTTGAGAATCTGTTCCCGCTTCCCTGCGGCGTTTCCTATAACAGCTATGCGGTACTCGATGAGAAGATCACGCTGTTCGACACTGCGGATGTCAGTGTTGCCGATCAATATCTGGAAAATCTCCGGTCCGTTCTCGGAGAAAAGAAGCCGGATTACCTTGTCGTTCTGCACATGGAGCCCGACCACTGCGCGCTTCTTCAGACCGTTCTGAATCTCTACCCGGAAACCACCGTCGTCTCCAGCATGCAGACCTTCAAGTTCATCTCCCAGTTCTTCCCGGACCTTGTCATTGCCAATCAGAAGGTCGTCAAGGAGGGAGATACCCTCTGCACGGGAGCTCATACCTTCCACTTCGTAGCAGCTCCCATGGTACACTGGCCCGAGGTTCTTCTTGCCTATGACGACGCAACCAGGGCGCTGTTCTCTGCGGATGCCTTCGGAACCTTCGGTGCCCTGGAGGGCGGAATCTTCGCGGATCAGT
>DAIMKA010000002.1:0-1670 GCA_036721955.1 Lachnospiraceae bacterium
CAATGCAGTCGTTTTTCTATGTAGTTTTCAAAACTACATATTAAGCATACTCTCTGCACAGGGCTCCGTCAATCAAAATACAGCGGCCAATTATAAAAATTCTGTAACCTTTGTTCCTTCTGTTCGCCGAAGGTTCCGCCCGAAATCCGTCTTCGGTCTCTGCACAATACCGGATCCAATCAAATGCACTTGAAGTCATCTGCATCCCGCATGTGCTGAACTGCCGCAAATAGTGTAGACTAGAACAGACGCCGTTCTTTTTGCGTTTTCGCAGCAAAAGGCGGCAGGTACTGAACAGCTGCAAAATATTCCGGATCACCGGCAGCTATGCGAGGAAATGGTTATGACGATCTCTGAATACTTAAATTATGACACTGCTTCAACAGAAGGCCTTGTCACAGGCGCACAGGTCCACATCAAAAAGCGCGAGGCCCGCGAGTTCAAGGCAGGCGGTGCCTGGATCTATGACAATGAAATTGAACGCGTCACCGGGGAATTTGAAAACGGGGACATCGTGAGCGTGCTGGATTTTGACGGGTATTTTCTCGGCTATGGCTTTCTCAACACGCATTCCACCATCCGCGTGCGAATGCTTGCCCGCAGAGAGGAGGATGTCATCACGCCCGCATTTCTGAAGGCACGCGTCCGGGCGGCCTGGGATTACCGGAAGGCAGTCATTGACACGTCCTCCTGCCGGGTGATCTTCGGCGAGGCGGATTTCCTGCCCGGACTGACCGTAGATAAATATGAAGATGTCCTCGTTGTGGAATCTCTTGCCCTCGGAACCGAGAAGCTCAAAGATCTGCTCCTTGCCAGCCTCGTTCAGGTTCTGAAGGAGGACGGCATTGCCATCCGCGGGATCTTCGAGCGAAGCGATGCCAAGGTCCGTGAAAAAGAGGGCCTTCCCCGCACGAGCGGTTTCCTCTCTGAGGAATTCGACACCAGCGTTCCCATCACGGAAAACGGTGTGAAATACATCGTCGATGTCAAGGACGGACAGAAAACCGGATTCTTCCTGGATCAGAAGGAAAACCGCAGGGCGATCTGGCCCATCTGCCGTGGAGCGGAGGTTCTCGACTGCTTCACGCATACCGGATCCTTTGGTCTGAATGCCGCTGCCGCAGGCGCCGCACATGTCACTTCCATCGATGCATCGGAGCTTGCCATCACGCAGGCAAAGGAAAATGCCAGGTTGAACGGATTCGAGGACCGCATTGACTATGTGGTTGGTGATGTGTTTGATTTTCTCCCTGCCCGGCACAGGGAAGGAAAGAAATATGACGTCGTCATTCTGGATCCTCCGGCCTTCACCAAATCCCGCAGTTCGGTCAAAGCCGCAATTGGCGGATACCGGGAGATCAACCGTCAGGGCCTTGCGCTCGTCCGGGACGGCGGGTTCCTTGCGACCTGCTCCTGCTCCCACTTTATGACGGCAGATCTCTTCCAACAGGCCATCGCACAGGCCGCCCGCGACGCACACAAGCGCCTCCGTCAGGTAGAATTCCGTCAGCAGGGTCCGGACCATCCGATCCTTTGGGCAAATGATGCCTCCTATTACCTGAAGTTCTATATTTTCCAGGTTGTGGATGAGAAATAGGTCCAATCAGGTACCTGCCATGAACCAGTCCTCAAATCGAGGTTTATCGAACCCTTGTCGCCGTCCCGCAAAG
>DAIMKA010000002.1:1680-30410 GCA_036721955.1 Lachnospiraceae bacterium
GGCAGGTGGGAGGAAGGCTCGTTTGACAAACCTCGATTTATCGCGCTGATGCCGGCCAGAAGTTGAAGCGGGATGCACAATCTTTAAATCTTTATTCCGGGAACGTATAGGCATCATCAAAATGCCACAGTGAACCGGCATCATAGGAATCCGGCAGTTTCTCCCAGCCGTCTCCGGTATCAATGTACCAGGTCTCTTCGCCGTCATCGTACTCCATCCATCCGTAATCGCCGTAGTCATCGGAGATTCCCTCCACCCAGTACTGCCACTGGGCCGGAGATACATCGGTATTGAACCAGAAATACGTTCCGGTTTCACTGTCATAGTAATTGCCGTCAGAGCCGAGCGGGCAGGATCTTCCGATTGCATCAACGTAAAGTTCCTCCGGCAACTCCGCCGGATAGGCGAAATCCACCGAATCCGTTTCTGAATCCCGCTGCGTGTCCTTTTCCGGAGCCGACACCTCCTGCACCTGCATGCTCGCGGATTCTTCTTCATTCCAAAAAGTAACAAACGTCCACGCGAATTTTACAAAGAATAAAACAGCCACAATGCCGATGATGATTCCGGCGAGAGAAGGTATTCTTTTCTTTTCCGTCCCAGAAGAAGCCGTCCCATTCTCTTCTTTTACCGGCTGTCCTTCCGGCCTTCCGGTTTCATCCGTAGCCTGAACGGACAGAGGGGCTCCGCAATTCGGGCAGTTCGGCAGTGCGCCTCCCTCCCACTTGATCTTGACGGTGGATCCGCAGTATTCACACTTGCAGATCGTCTGCTCGTCCTTGATCAGGACACTGTCGTAATGGGTTCCGTCCTCGTCATAGTACCCCGCCTTATAGCTGGTTCCATTGCTTTCCCAGCCGACCGGATAATATACGTAGTCGTGATGATGGCAGGCATACCGGGTCGGATCCGGTCCCTGATAGAACCTCGGCTGATTCCGTCTGGAACGATATACCGGCACATAGGTGCGACCGCCGCGGCTTCCAGCCGTCCATGTCTTCCTCGCCGAAGCGGAATAGGAAGAATGGCTGGTCTGCGAATGCCGGCTGGCGGAAGAGCCCGCGGAATGCCTCGAAGGTCCTCCGGAGGAGTGGCTCGATGAGAATCCGGACGAGTGACTGGAAGAATGACTCGATGAGAAGCTTGAAGAGTGACTCGACGAGGAATGACTGGAAGAAGAATGTCCGCTCGGCATAATATTGTTTCCTTTCTTTTGTTACCCCTTCTCTCAATAATAATCGTACAAAAATTTGAATGCAGGAATTTTGCAGGCAGGATTTTTCTTGATGTAAACGAAGTTTTCTCACAGAAAGCAGACGAACTCACCGCCTGTTCTGAGATTTTCCCGCGAAACAGTTAAAATCTCCCATATACTTCCCGTTCCGAGGCAAGAAGTGCCTCTTCTTCCTCGCGGAACTTCTGAAGAAACGGCGTATCCAAGAGATCCTCCAGTTCCTTCTGATCCCGGGCCGCATCCTCCGGAGTCATGTTCCAGTATTTTTCCGGGGCGCCCTCCAGGCCCATTTTCTCCAGTTTCTGCCGAAGATTCCCGTACCTCCTGCAGAAGTTCTCGTAATCGCGATCTGTCCTGCAGCTGTCTTCGCACGGATTCGCGACAGCCTCACCAGCCGTATCCTGTTTCTTGTTTTCTCCGTTCTGCATATCTTCCGGATTCTTCATGCCTCCTGCGTCCGAAGGCACATTCGTCCAGGCCTTCTCCGCCATAGCAGGGAGACGCGGAAACAGCTGGAATGCGGCCCGCTTCAAATCCGTCACCCTCTCTGCCCAGAGCGGGCACTCGATTCCCCAAACCTGCTCTTCCCGGTCCTTCAGGTAGTCCGGAACCGGGTCAAAGGCAATGATTTTCTTCACGTCAATGGTTGAATACGGATAATCCAGATAGCAGAAATCCGTTGCAGACTGAATGATCCTCCCGCCGCGCGATGTGAATTCCTCGATCAGATCCTTGTCTCCGAGCCACATCTGAACGGCCATTTTCGGCGAGAGCTTCTCTCCCCGGAGGACATCATTCCAGACCAGTGCATGCCGGCCCTTCTCTTCCAGATAATCTGCCATGCTCCGCACCAGCCACTGCTGCAGCGCATTCTCATCAGAAAGGCCGAGCTCCCGGATTTTCGCCTGGCACCTCGGGCAGCTTCTCCAGTGGGCCTTTACCGCCTCGTCTCCGCCAAGGTGAAGATAGGAATACGGGAACAGCTCCATGTATTCGTCAAGAATGTCCCGCAGCAGGAAGGCCGTTTTCTCATTGCCCGCACACAGGATTTCCCTGAAAATGCCGCCGGTGATCTGAACCTGCAGTTCTCCGGGATTCGTTCCCTCACAGCTGTATTCCGGATACGCGGCAAGAAGTGCACTCTCATGCCCCGGAATTTCCAGCTCCGGCACAACATCAATAAAGCGCTCCGCCGCATATGCCACGATCTCGCGGATATCGTCCTGCGTAAAAAAGTCATGTGTTTCTTCCGGCTCCGAAAGCCTGGCAAAATCCGCCTTTCCTCTTCTGGCTCCGATTTCGGTCAGCTTCGGATATTTGCGGATTTCGATCCGCCATCCCTGATCATCCACGAGATGCCAGTGGAGCTTGTTCAGCTTCAAAAGCGCCGCCGCATCCAGAAGGCGCTTGATGTCCTCTTTCGGCAGGAAGTGGCGGCTGGAATCCAGCATAAAGCCGCGGTAGGAAAAACGCGGCGCATCCGTGATTTCCATGCAGGGAAGCTCTCCGCCGAACTGATCCTTCAGCTGGCAGAGGGTCTGTTTTCCATAGAAAATTCCGGCAGGTGCCCCCGCAAGCCGGATGCCATCCTCCCGGATATCCAGGCAATATCCTTCCGGATTTCCCAGGACTTCTCCCTCCTGAATCTGCAGGCAATCGCTGCACCTGCACCGTCCGTCCTTCCGGATCACCTCATTCGGATACGGAATCAGCTGTAAAATCGTACGATCCATTTCATTGTCCCCCACTGAAAAAACTTCTCTTTTCAGTTTATACTCTGCCCCTCATTTTTCCTATAGATAAATGACAGGTAACGATTCCACAGGCCGATTTCAATCGTAAGTGTGCCAGCAGGCGGTCAATTCCTCCTTGAAATCAATCTGTGCCGAATTCTTACAAAAAACAGGAGCTGACAGAGAATGCTCCTCTGTCAGCTCCTGCTCCTTCCTAATCATTCCATTGTATCCGGATCCTCCGGCTTTCCTTTTTTTCAACCGTTCAGAAGCTCCGGATGCTTCTGCAGATATTGCTGTGCGATGATTTTCTGTACCGGATCAAAATTGCTGAAGTCAACCTTTTCCGATACCGGATCCACCAGAAAAATGTAATCCGATTTTCCCCGGACGCAGAAGGTCGGTTCCGCAATATACACCTGATCGGCAACGGATTCCTCCAGGTGGCAGCGGCGCAGCACCTTCCGGATGGTGTGATCCAGCTGCATCTGCTGCTGGATCTCCCGATCCGTATCTTCCGTACTGCGTGTCGCGTTGATCAGGTTACCTGCGGGCAGTTCCCGTGTTTCCAGGGCGAAGTTCTGCCCGCTGCTGCTCCCGGGAAGAGCCATGACTGCGATATTTTCGCTCACACAGCTGCACAGGAACTGAAATTCTTCTCCGGTTTCCCGAACCCGGAAAATCTTCCTCCGATACGGAATGTAATACGTATCATCGGGATAGATTCTGGTTCTGCCGTATTTCAGAATCGCCGGAACCGTACTTAGAAATGCCGACAGAATTTTAATCGGATCTTTTCCGTTTTTTCTCGCAAGAACGGTATGCTCCATGTAAACCTTCCTCAGAATCCATTGCCTGGTCTGTCACAATCCGTCAGATCAGAGACAGCACGATCACAATCACAATGAAATATGCAATCAGGGCATAGCTGATCTTATCCACCTTGCCCGGAATGACATAATAGCCATCCTCGTCCTTCTCTGCGATCTTGCCTGCTGCAGCAAGCTTGGTGACGTAGCCGATGGTCAGTTCACTTCCAACTGCAGTGTCAAACTGGAAATTCTGGTCCAGAGCCTCGCGGACCTGCTTCTTCTCATCCGTGATCCGGCTCACGATATAGCCGACCACGACAGCAAACAGGAAGCCGAGGAAGTTCCACCACAGAGAACCGATGGACGTGAATTTGAACATATACAGGTCAATGGCAAGTCCCGCGATGACTGCCGCAATGCAGCCCTTCTGGTTTGCCTTCTTGCAGAATACCGCCAGCACAAAGGCAGAGAGCAGGCAGGGATAGAACAGCGGGCCGATCGTATTGATGATATCCAGAACACCGCCGAGGCCGCCGAGGAACAGGGCAACCACCGTGGCAAAGACACCCCAGACCAGCGTCATCAGCCGGGAAACCTTCAGGCACTTCGCATCATCCGCCTTCGGATTGATCTTCTTGTAAATGTCGTTGACGCTGACTGTTGCAAGTGAATTCAACGCCGAGTCCAGACTGGACATACCTGCAGCAAAGACACCCGCGGTAACAAGTCCCGCAATGCCGACCGGAAGATATTTCGACACGAAGCTCAGCATAACCATGTCCGAATTCTCGAACTGCTGTCCGTTGTAGGCACTGTACAGGCAGATTCCGGAGAACAGGAACAGGAGTGTCTGCAGCGGTGCGATGAAACCGGAGAATGCAAGCGACAGCTTGGATTCACGGATGTTCCTGGCCGTCAGCACTCTCTGAATCTGGCTCTGGTCCGTGCCAAGGTAAGCCAGATACAGGAAGCCCGATCCGAACAGTCCGCCCCAGAAGGTATAGGAATCCTTCATGTTGAACGAATAATCCAGTCCGGTCAGAAGGCCTGCTCCTGACGCGTTGGAAAGAATCGTTCCGAGGCCTCCGTCCACCGTAAAGATCGGGATCACGATGGCCAGAACGATGCCGAAATAAATGATGAACATCTGCACGACATCCGTCCAGATTACTGCGGAAATACCTCCCGTCACGGTATAGATGATGGCGATGACTCCCATCAGAAGAACTGCAGTCTTTGTTGACAGACCCGTGATGGTGGAAAGCGCCAGTGCAGGAGCGAACAGCACGACTGCCGTCTGCAGACCTCTGGAAAGAAGGAAAATCACGGCCAGCAGCGTTCTCGATTTGGATCCGAACCGCTTTTCCAGATATTCATAGACACTGACGACCTTTGTGTTATAGAAAAACGGAACAAACGTGGTCATCAGAATCGCCATGACAACCGGGAACTGGAACATGAACGTCACACGGTGAAGGCCGCTGGTATAGCCCCATCCCGGCATACCGATGAAGGATGCCGCCGAGCACTGTGTCGCCAGAACGGACAGGCCGATCGCCCACCATGGAATTCTTCTTCCTCCAAGGAAATAATCCCTGGTTGTCTTGTTCGTTTTCCCCATCTTCGAGCCAAGATACATCATGGCCGCAAAGTACAGGATCAGAACAACCCAGTTTACTACTCCGAAAGTACTCATTTTGTCATTCCCCTCCTTGTTGTGAATGAGTTCAAACTTATCTATTGCCGAGAAGATCCGCCAGTTCCCTGGTTCTGGCGTAGACAGGAATCACATCAATCGGTGCCTTGACCACCGCGCGTCTTCCGCCAGCCACTTCACTGCCGTCTTCTACTGCAAACCAGTTTCCCTCCGGGAACCACACTTCTCTCTCCTGCGTTCCCTGTTCCGTTACCGGTGCGACCAAAAGCTCGTTTCCGAACATGTACTGATCCTCCGCCTCGTATGCCTCGCGCCGGTCCGGATAGACATAGAACATCGGCCGGATCAGGGGCGTTCCCTTTTCATGCGCCTCTGTCATAAGCTCCGCTACATACGGCCGCATTCTTTCTCTCATCAGAAGATATTTCTTCAAAATTTCATAGACATCCTCGCCGTAGGACCAGAGCTCATTCGGTGAGCCCGATGTGTACTTCCACGCCTTCGCATTTCCGGCCACGAACGACTTTCCTTCCACCGCGCTGACCTTCGGCTCCCGGAATCCATGCATCCGCAGGACCGGACAGAACGCCGCAAACTCGAACCATCGCACGAGACATTCCCGAAAAACAGGATCTGCCGCGTTTCCTCCGTGGAATCCGCCGATATCCGTTGTCCACCATGGCATCCCCGCGATGCTCATGCTCTGCGCCGCGTAAATCTGTGTTTTCAGGATCTCGAAATTGGATGCCACATCCCCGGTCCATACGAGAGCACCGTACCGCTGGGATCCTGCCCAGGCACAGCGGCAGAGACTCACAATGTCCGTCTCTCCCTCGCGCTTCCTTCCCTCGTATACCATTCTCGCGAATTCTCTCGGGTAAATATTTCCGCTCTCCAGATCGCTGCCTGTATAAAAGCGGTAATTCCGATAGGTATATCCGGAGACCTCCGGCTCACATTCATCCAGCCAGAAAAGATGAATGCCCTTGTCGTAGTAATTGCGCTTCAGATGATCCCAGACATAATCCCGTGCCTCCGGATTGGTCGCATCGAAATAAGTGTCCTTATTCTTGATGCCCAGTCTCGGCCCGTATTCCGTCCGCAGCAGATACCCCTTTTCTTCCAGTTCGCGGTAATTCTCACTTTCTTCTTCGACCGTCGGCCAGACCGAAATCATGACCTCAATGCCCATTTCCCGCAGTTCTTTTACCATCTGTGCCGGGTCCGGCCAGAGTTCCGGATCGAATTTCCAGTCCCCCTGTGCCGTCCAATGGAAGAAGTCAATGACGATGACACTGAGCGGAAGATTCCTTCTCTTGTATTCCCTGGCAACCTCCAGGACCTCCTGCTGGGTGCGGTAGCGGAGCTTGCTCTGCCAAAGTCCGGTCCCGTATGACGGCATCTGCGGAACATGTCCGGCTGCATCCGCAAAGTGCTCTTCGATTTCTTCCGGGCTGTCACCCGTCGTGATCCAGTAATCCAGCTGCTTCGTCGACTCTGCCCGCCACTCCGTCATGTTGCGGCCGAAGGAAGCGTATCCGATTGCCGGATTGTTCCACAAAAAGCCATAACCTTCCGAAGAGATCAGAAACGGAACACTGACCTGGGAATTTCTCTGTGCGAGCTCCAGCTTGCAGCCCTTCAGATTCAGAAACGGCAGTCCGTACTGACCCATGCCGTAGAACCTTTCACCCTCCTTTGCCGCAAAATGCGCCGTCAGCATGTAATCATTCGTCCCGAGGTGCGGCTCATACTGCCTGGACGGAATTTCCAGAGCACTGTCCGGGTCCTGTTCATAATTTCTCCGACGAAAGCGGTTTTTATCGTATTCTTCCAGTAAAACTTTTCCGTCCGATTTTCGGAAAATCAGTCTGCCCGTAGAGCAGATTTCGCAGACAAGATTTCCATTCCGGATTCTTCCCCGGTCATTTGCCTCATCAATTTCGATTTCGGCCGCCTGCCTGCCCGTAGGAAGCAGCGCGGACAGACTTGCCTCTTCGTCTTCTTCGCGAAAACGGTTGTTCTGCGTTGCCCGGATGCGAAAGCTGTCTGCGCCCCAAGGCTCTATCCGAAGCAGTTCCTTGTCAAAGCGTCTGCAAAGTGCCTGTTCTTCTCTCCAAATCATTGCTGCCCTCCGCATGTTTTTCTTCTGAATCGGGCTTTATGATAATTTTCATCGTCATCATCTTCAATATTGTTTTGTTTTAACACGTGTGAATTCATCATCATGCATAGTTACACGTGTTAACTTTTGTTCACAAAAACACGGTCCCGCGGTATACTGTATTTATTTCATCCGACCGTGGATTTAATTTAAACCTGACCCTTATTTATACTGCCGGCTTCCTCATGCCCGGCCTGCAGACAGCCATTTGCGGCGAAATGCACCGGCGGCTGTGCAGTGATAATTTTTTAGAAATGAAAATGATCTGATTCAGAAGGGAGCTTACTGATGTCTGGTGAAAGCTATCGACGCATGACACTGGAGGAGATTGCAGAGAAAATTCATATCTCCCGGACAACGATCTATAACGTTGTAAACAACAAGGGCTCCGTCAGCCAGAAAACACGCCGGATCGTCCTGGATGCTCTGAAGGAATATCACTACATTCCCAATCAGAATGCCAGAGACCTTGCCATGAACAAGCGGATTCCCATTGCACTCCTTGATTACGATTCCCTGAATGCCACTTATTTCCGTCCCGCGATTACCAGGGGCGTGGAACAGGCGCTGGAAAAATACGGTGACAACGGAATGGAAGTCAAGGTTTACACTGCCAACCGGAATGTCCCGGACGAACAGCGGGATTTCCTTCATATTGCAAGACAGCAGGGCATCCGGAATTTCGTCATTGTCGCCGCCAATCCCGGTGAAATGAAGGAAGAAGCCCGGAAGCTCCGCGCAGAAGGGTGCCATGTGGTCATGCTGAGCAAACCTGTCCCGGGCAATGACTACGACGCCTTTATCGGCATTGATGATTACAAGGCCGGAACCATCGCCGGTGAGCTCATGGGGAAAATGCTGCCGGAACACGGAACCGTTCAGATTCTGATGGGAAAGCGCTCTTATTCCAGCACCGATTCCCTCATCGCGCGCTGCAACGGCTTCTCGGATGTACTGAAAAACGATTTCCGGAATCTTACGCTGCTTCATCCCATTGAAGAGCTGAATACCAGAAATGACATTTACCTGGCTCTGGACCGTATTCTTGATTTTACCGAGATCAGGGGAATTTTCGATCTGACCTATCACCCGGACATCGTGGCATCCTATATCCGTGAAAACTGCACGAAACGGCCCCGGCTGATCTGCATGGATCTTTTCCCGGAGCTCATTCCCTATGTTTCCGACGGAACCGTGGATGCCGTTATTTTTCAGGATATTGCAAAGCAAGCCGAAACAGCATGTGAAATGCTGTTCCGGCTTGAATGCTACGGTGAGGAAATCCTCTCAGGGAATCACGATTCCCGGCTGTCTATTGTGATTAAAAGCAATCTGTCATGCTTCCGCTGAGCCGGAGGTTTCCACATTCAGGCTGGCATCCATCATCCAGACCTGCATCTCACCTTTTCCGCGGTTGTTCCAGCTGCAATACGGAATCGCACGCAGTCTTGTTTCCCGGTAAACCGGTTTCTCCGGACTGTACAGCTGGTCCGATGCCTTGCTGTAATCAATCCGTTCTCCGCTGACCTCTGCGCAGAGTGTTCCGCCCAGAAGGTTGGAATCGCGGCTCTCGCAGATCTGTTTCTGCGTCTGAATCCGGCATCCGGCCAGATACGGGCCATTGTCCGCCTCCTCAAAGCAATACACCAGCGGCCCTCTCATGATACAGACCTTGCCGATGTCATCCCGCACCTTCGGATTGCAGTAAATGTAACGAAAACGGACCCTCAGCGAAATCTGAATCACATCGCCTTCAGCCCAATTCCTTGTAATATACAGATATCCCTTCTGCGGTTCTTTCTGAACCGGCTTGCCATTCACACGGATTTTCCATCCGTCTGCCGCATACTCGGGAATACGGACTGCTACGGTCTGCTCCATACCGGAGGCCTCCTGCACGAGGATCTGAATACAGCCCGATTCCGGATAGTTGGCCTGAAGCGAAAAGCGAAGATTCCCATGCTCCAGAGGTGCCTCCACGTCACTGGAAATATACAGATTCACGAAGCACGTGTCCTTCTGTACATCGAACATATAATTTCCCAGCGAAGCCAGAGTCCGCGTAATGTTCGGCGGACAGCAGGCCACACCGAACCACCGCTGACGCTCGGTTTTCACATGCCGCATCGTCGGATTGTTCTCCGCCACTTCCGGCACCACTTCCAGCGGATTCACATAAAAGAAGTGCTTCCCGTCCAACGCAATTCCGGCAAGGAGCGTGTTGTACAGCGCCCTCTCTGCCGTGTCCATATATTTTCCGTCCCGCGTGTTGCGGAACATCCGGTTGGAAAACATTGCAAGCCCGATGGTTGCGCAGGATTCAGAGTAATTCGTATTGTTCGGAAGATCATAGTCGATGGTGAAACGCTCGCCATATGCCGCAGATCCGATACTTCCCGTCACATACATCTGCCGGTTCACAATGTCCTCCCACAGCGTCTCACACTGTGCAAGAAGTGCGGTGTCCTGCTTCTCCCATGCAAGATCCGCCATCGCGCTGTACAGATAAACTGCGCGGACAGCATGCCCTTCTGCCGCCTTCTGTTCCTTCAGCGGCCGGTCTGCCTGACAGTAGTCAAATGAAAAATCCCCGAATTCCGGGAAAATAAAGGTTCCATTGCGATAATTTTCTTCTGATTCAAAATAACACGGCTGTTCTCCCCGGATCCGGATAAAATAATCCGCGAGCTGTAGATAATCTTTTTTTCCGGTCAGCCGGTACAGCCGGATCAGGGCAAGCTCTACTTCCGGATGCCCCGGGTACCCGTGCAGTTTGCTCTCCTCCGGTCCGAACACCTCGCAGAGATTGTCCGCCATACGGCACACGACATCCAGAATCTTCTGCTTCCCGGTTGCCTCATAGTAAGCCACCGCCGCTTCGATCAGATGCCCTGCCGTATACAGTTCATGCCCTTCAAACAGATCGCTCCAGCGCTTTTTCCCGCCTGTTGTATAGTACGTATTCAGATAGCCGTCTTCGCACTGCGCTCCCGCAATCAGATCAACCGCCTCATCCGCGATTTTCTCCAGCTGCGGATTCGGCTTTTTCGCGAGGGAATAGGCCACGGCCTCCAGCCATTTGGCAACATCCGTATCCTGAAACACCATCCCCTGATGTTCGCCTTCTTCCAACCCGCAGGCGACACGAAAATTGTGCATACAATAGCTCTTCTCCGCCCCGGGTACCCGGTCATTGATCAGCTCCCATTCAAACGGAAGAATCACATCTTCCACCAGATTGATATACCGGTCCCAGAATGCATCGTGAATCCGGATACTGCCAAGCTGTATGTTCTGAAGTCTGTTTTTCTCCATTTCATCTCCCCCTGCTGCATCGGAAAATCAGTGAAGCCTTTCCCCCGATGAATTTCTCCTGTCCGTCATCTCAGGTCGCAATCCTCCGCACCGATCCGCCCTCCAGCATCCGGCACGGATAAATAATTTTCTCCTTCTCCGGCTCTTCCCCCTGAATCTGCTGAATCAGAAGATCCATTGCCCGGTATCCCATCTCGGAAAGCGGACGCTCTACCGTCATCAGCGGCGGAACCAGATGCTGGGCAAAATCCGCATTGTCAAAACCGGTCACCGACAAATCCTCCGGAATTTCAAGGCCCAGCTCCGCGGCCGCAGTATAAACACCGACTGCCATCTCGTCGTTCATGCAGACAATGGCAGATGGCCGCTCCCTCTCCGGAAGGAGATCTGTTGTCGTCCCGCCTTCTTTTCCGGTTAAAAGCCGGATCGCCGCATCTTTTCCTCTCTGGAAGTTCCAGTCTCCCCTTTCCTTCCACTGTTCCGGAATAAAAATCCCGGCCTCCTGCATTGCATCGCAGAATCCCCTGTACCGCAGCTGTGCCGGCTCGGAATCCTCCGCACCTCCAATCACGGCGATCCGCCGGTGTCCCTTTTCAATGAGCTCTCTGGTCAAAAGATACATCACATTCTCATTGTCATAGCGTACGGAAGCTTCCCTGTCGGTATAGCAATAGCAATATACGACCGGTTTGTCTGACTCCCTCAGGACATTTTCCATATGCCGGTCATGCATGCCAATATAAATAATTCCGTCCACCTGCATGGACAAAAGTGTTTCCATTGCGTTCTGAATATCGCCGCGGTATTCCTCGATTTTTTCAAAATGAGAGCTGATCTTGCTCTGCAGCCGCAGATTCCCCAGAATGGGATGAACGCCCTTCTCTTCTGCGTAGCGGTTAATTCCGTCAATGATGAATGCTGTATGGGGAACGGTAATATCCTCCACCAGGATTCCGATCAACCCGCTCCGGGTTCTCCGAAGACTCCCTGCGAGCACATTGGAACGGTACCCCTTCTCCTTGATAATCTGCCTGACCTTTTCCTTTGTCCTGGTGCTGATCCGTGGGGAATCGCTCATCACCAGTGAGACCGTTGCAGTAGATACGCCGGCTTCCTCGGCAATTTCTTTTAATGTCATCGCATCTCCCAGCCTTCGTTTAATCGTTTAACTTATCTGTGTCAGATATTATCGCTGATCCTCATAGCTGTCAATACAGCGATACTGTCTATATTTTGTTTTCAGTTTTTATGCATGTTTATACCTTGCTGAGGCAAAATTCGCGAAGGCGGCTTTCCCACATCTCATGAAAACAACACATAACAGGCCCCCGAAGCGGTCATGCTCTTCTCTGAACACGTCTGCTCCGGGGGCCTGTTGTTCCTTACGTTTTTCACGCTTAAATTCTTTATTCAACCCTGCATTCTTCATGCGCTTCGTCGAATTCCTGCAGGATCTTCAGCGAGCTGCTCGTTCCGATGCGCTCTGCTCCGGCGTCAATCATCGCGGCACAGGTCTTCCAGTCGCGGATGGCTCCGGCAGCTTTTACCTTCACGGCGTCTCCTACGGTCTGCTTCATAAGGCGGACATGCTCCGGTGTCGCTCCGGCCGTTCCGAAGCCCGTGCTGGTCTTGATGAAATCCGGGCGCACCTCCTTTGCGATTTCCGAAACCGTCACAATCTCCTCTTCGGTCAGATAGCAGGTTTCCAGAATCACCTTGCTGATTACGTCCGCTTCCCGGCAGATGCCGACGATTGTCTCCATTTCCCGGCGAATGTAATCCGTATCCCCGTCGCGGAGCTTTCCAATATTGATCACATAGTCGATTTCATCCGCGCCGTCTGCAATGGCCTGGCGGGTTTCCTCTGCCTTCTCCTCGATGGTCGTCTGTCCGAGCGGGAATGAAATTGCCGCGCCGACATGGACCTTCGTTCCCTTCAGCAATTCCTTGCAGAGCTTCACCGGTGCCGGATTGATCGCCACCATTGCCGCATGCATTTCTGCCGCCTCTTTGCAGAGCTTCTCAAGGTCCGCTTTTGTGGCAAAGGCTTTGAGAAACGTATGATCAAACATTCCTGCAAGCTGTTCGCGTGTTATTGTTCTGCTGTCCATTTTCTGTTCCCTTCTTTCCTTTCGTGATCGCTCTTTTCCCTGATCCGATCTTCCGCTCCGGCCGTTCCCGGTCCGACGTTCTGTTTCTATTCCGCCCGTTCCTGCGCCGACGCTTTGTTTCCATTCCGCCCATGTCCGGATCTGCATCCTGTTTCCATTTCCGGCCGGTAACTTACTTTCCCTTATACTTCCTGTTGAATTCCCGCAGCGCGTAATAGCAGTCGTTAAATTTCTCCCGAAGCTCCGCATATTTTGCCGCATCCGCAGGGTCCGGATCCTGAACATCTTCAAAATCCAGAAACCGTTCTATTGCTCCGTATCCGGAATAAATTCCCGCACCCACACCGGCATTGACCGCGGCGCCCATGGCACCGGCTTCATCCAGAAGCGCAGGTACGCGCAGTCTTGCGTTCAGCGCACTGGCAAGGATTTCACGCCACGGCTTTCCCTTGGCGCCTCCGCCGAGAATCACCAGCTCCTCGATGTCCATATGCTGCCGGAGAATTTCCAGAATGACCGACAGGTTCAGCGACACGCCCTCAATCACGCTCCGCAGAAGATCCGCACGGGTGCTGCGTGCCGTCAGCCCGACGAACGATCCCGTCGCACACATATCCCAGCGCGGCGCCCGTTCTCCCAGAAAATACGGGAGAAACAGAATCCCGTTTGCTCCCACCGGACTTTTACTGACCTCCTCATTCATGAAATCATACGGGGACTTCCCTGCATTTCCGGCCTCATAGGCTTCCATCAGACAGATGTTGTTGCGGATCCACTGGTACGCCCCGCCCGCAAACTGCATCGTTCCGTTCGGTGCATACAGTCCGGGCACCATGTGAGCCCAGGTCACCGTTCTCATCTGATCATCAAAAACAGGCTTGTCCGACGTCGTCGTGATCCAGGAAGAGGTCCCAAGGCACAGATACGTCTTCCCGGGCTCGATGGAACCCGCTCCGACATTGGCCGCCACTCCGTCGCCGCTTCCGATCACAACCTTCGTGTTCGTGGAAAGTCCTGTTTTCTCTGCGGCCTCCGGCGTAACATTTCCCACAACATAGCTGGATGGCCTGCATTCCGGATACTTATCCGGTGAAATTCCTGCTGCCTCCAGAATCTCTTCACTCCAGTCCAGGCGGCTTAAATCAAAGCATCCTTCCGAATTCGCATCGGAATAATCGGTACAGACATTGCCGGTCAGACAGTAAGCGACATAGTCCTTTGCATTCAGCACCTTCCAGGTATTCTCATAGATTTCCGGCTCATGATCCCGGACCCACATCAGCTTCTGAATGCCGTAGGACGCGGTATTCCGGTGTCCGACGATATGATAGAACGCCTGCTGCGGGATCTTCCTCTCCAGTGCCTCCGCCTGTTCTGCAGCCCGGGTATCCGCCCAGATCATCGCTCGCCGGAGCGGTCTTCGGTTCCTGTCAATGCAAAGACATCCCATCATCTGACCGGAGAAGCTGACGGCAGCGACCTCACTTCCGGCGACTCCCGTCTGCGTCAGGAGCTCTCTTGTGCTCCTCTGAACGGCGTTCCACCAGTCTTCCGCGTCCTGCTCCGCCACTCCTCCTTCTTCATAAAATGTCGGATAGGATGCGATTCTGCTGGCAATCAGTTTCCCGTCTGTCGAGAACAGCGTCGCCTTGTCCCCGCTGGTTCCGATGTCATGTGCCATCAGATACTGTTTCATCTTCCGTCACCGTCCTCTCACCGCCGGATTTTTCCGGAGATCATGGAATCTCCCTCCACCGGCACCAGAATGACCTCGCCGTTTATGCGCAGATACACGTTCTGCGGGCGGTCCGTACGGTTCATCAGAACCACGGCGAGCTCCCCATCCGGCCTCTCGAACGCCGTCACATCCATGCTGTCCGAAAATCTGCTGAAGGCGATGCGCCGGCTTCCCGGGACAATATAACTGCTGAAATGCCGCACATACTCATAGGCAAGTGTCCGGTGCAGCTCGTCCTTCTCCGGATCGTACAGGATCAAGGCTCCGCAGAGGTTGTTGACCCAGTTCGGATTTCCATCCATATCGAACACCGGGCTCCATACAATATACGAAGAAACGCCTTCGTTGAGATCTCCTGCGATGTCATGGCCGAACCGCCTTGCATTCTCCAGCTCCGCTCCCGCGTCGCTGTTGGAATATTCCACACATCCTTCCGAGAACCGCAGCTTCAAATGCGGATATTGCTCATGGATCAGCCTCAGGTTCTCGAAATGATCCCCGGAGTACCAGTGCACGGAAACGCCGCTGATCAGCTCTTCCGTGTCGGAATCCACCGTGCCGCGCACCCGTTCCAGCGCCCGCTCCTTATTGTGATCCCAGATGTAAATCTCAATGCCGCCGAGGCCTTCTCTCTCCAGTGCCGGGTGCAGATAATCCCGGATGAACTCCTTCTCTTCCTCTGCGCTGTACAGACAGGAATCCCAGGTCTGAACCGCAGCCGGTTCATTCTGCACGCTGATGGACTCGATTTCGATTCCTCTTTTTGCAAGCTCTCTGATATAACGGCAGTAATACCCGGCCCAGAGGCTCCGGTATTCGTCCAGGAGCTTCCCGCCGTGAGCGCGCTCCCCGTTGTTCTTCATGAACGCAGGCGGGCTCCAGGGGCTCAGCATGATGTGAGCCTTTTCCCCCATTCTCTTCTGGATGCTCTGAATAAACGGCGTAATATACCGGTCCACCCGTTCCAGCGAAAAAGGTGCCTGCTCCGGATTCTCCGGTTTTCTGTCCCCCATTGCCGAATATGTGCCGAGTGCCGCGTCACAGCTGTCCATGGAAAGCCGGAGCTGATTGTAGCCAAGCCCTTCCTTTCCCCAGCAGGCATCCAGAAATTCCTTCTTTCTCTCCTCCGACATCCGGTCAAACAGCCAGGCCGGTGCCTCTGTTGCCGAACATCCAAAGCCTTCGAAGGTCTGCCGGGTCAGTTCCGGATAAAGATCCACAGCGTCCTTTTCCTGTCCGTAGTCCGGCTTGGATTCTCTGGAAAACCGTCTGTGGGAAATCTGTCCGTCCCGATAGACGGTCTCTTCCCATATGCTCTTCATGATGCTAATCCCCCTTTGCTTCCTCCTCGTGAATCCCCCTCTCCCGGTATTCCTTGGGCGTCATTCCCTTGACCTTGCGGAATACTCTTGAGAAGTACCGCTCATCGTGAAATCCCACCCTCTCGGCAATTTCGTAAACCTTCATCCGGTCATCATGCATATAATCACAGGCCTTCTGAATTCTCTGACGGTTCAGGTAATCCACGAAGCTGCAGCCGACGCTCTTCGTGAACAGGGATGAGAAATACGCGGGAGAAATTCCCACATATTCCGCCATCACCCCCAGGGAGAGCTCGTCCCGCAGGTGCTCATCGATATAAGAAAGCGCCCGCCGGATCAGGCGGTTGTCGTCTGCCGGGTCCTCTCCGCTTTTCTCTTCCTCCAGTTCCGGATGATCCCGCAGAAGAACCTCTTCGATTTTACCCAGCATTTCCCTGGACCCGCACGGCTTTAACAGGTAATCCTGCGCTCCCATCCGGAGAGCCTGCTGCGCATAGCTGAATTCATCGTAGCCGGAGAGAATGATTGTTTTGGGGCACAGCTTCATTTCCAGCGCTGCCTGCATGACCTCCAGCCCCGTTTTGCCGGGCATCTTGATGTCAATCACCATCACATCCGGGTGATACTGTACGATACAGTCCAACGCTTCTGTGCCGTTGGACGCTGTAAGAATTTTGTCAAAATACTGATTGTGCGCGGTGATATAGCGCTCCATTCCGCGGAGCACCATCTCCTCATCGTCCGCAATCAGCAGCCGGTACTTATTCATTGCTCTTATCCGTGCCGCTTCTGGCCGCGGCCTCTCCGGGAAAGTTTTCCCGGGTGAATTTTTCTTATCTGTTTTGTCCCAAAGGCTCTTTGATTCCCAATACCATCATTCCTCTTCCGCTCATGAAGAGAATGCCGTATAGGGAATTTCCAGAGCCACAACCGTTCCATGGCCCGGCCTGCTCTCAATGTCCAGGCGGAAATTGCTGCCGTATTCCAGCATCAGCCGCTGCTTGACATTGCTGATCGCATAGTGCCCGATTCTCTCGTCATTTCCGTTTCCGGGCACTCCGTCGCCTGCATTCACGTTCCTGAGCTCTTCCGCCTTGCTGGCTTCCATCCCGGTTCCATTGTCCCGGATGATAAAGAGAATCCGGTCCTCGATTTTCCTGCCGGAAACCCAGATGCAGCCGCCCTTTTCACGGGACTCCAGTCCGTGCACGACCGCATTCTCCACAAAGGGCTGCAGCATAAGTTTGCTGATTCTGCAGTCCAGCACCTCCGGTTCCACATCAATGTGATACTCCAGGCGCTTGCTGAAGCGCATTTTCTGAATCTGCAGATAACAGCTGATCAGCTCGATCTCCCTGCGCACCGGAATTTCCGACTGGCCGTGACTCAGGATCAGGCGGAACAGTCTGGAAAGAGTCAGGATGTCTTCCGCAAGCTCCGCGGCATCCTGTTCCACTGCCTGCCAGTAGAGCGAATCCATGACGTTGTATAGAAAATGCGGGTTGATCTGAGACTGAAGCGTATTCAGCTCCATCTCCTTCTGCCGCAGCGTCATGACATAGTTTTTATCCACCAGTTCCCTGATATCATTGACCATATGGTTGAAGTTCCCGGCCAGCATTCCAATCTCATCTCCGCTGGTCACCTCCGCTTCCGCATGGAAATCTCCCTTGCGGAACTGCTTCATGGATTTCTCCAGTTCCTCCAGCGGCTTTACGATCATTCCGGAAATATACGCGGACATCGGAATCATGCCGATCAGGAGCAGGAGAAGAATCAGGGAGGTTACCGCCACACCGGAGGACTGGATCGCCTCATTGATCCAGTTCTGACGAGGTGTGATGTAACAGCTCACAAGACCTGTACTGCTTCCCTCCAGGAAATAGTAGTATTTTCCCTGACGCAGTCTTCCTTCCGGAAGATTCCCCTTTGCCCGATGCAGTCTGGAGGCCACCTGCTTCTCCAGATCACGGTCTACATCTCCGATGCGGAACACTGTCTGCCCGCTCTGATCCAGCAGAAGGACCGCGTCATCCTTGGAAATCCGCATTTTCCTGCAGCTTTTTGCCACACTTTCCAGATCAATCGAAATGGTCAGAAAACCGAGTCTGCGCTTCTTGGAAAGATCATAGATTTCCCGGCTGGCCGTAATTTTGGAGGAAAGATTCCGGACATACAGACCGGTGCTTCCCTTCGGGACACAGGACCAGTACACATCTCCGTTCATCCTTCCCGCTTCCGCATAGACCGTCAGCTGATGAATTTCGTTCAGATCCGTGTTATACACGCTGCCGTCGCGGCTGATGGTATAAGGATCCAGTCCGTTTTCCGGGTAGAGTCCGATGGTCTTGACATTGGATTTGATGGCCAGAATGTCCTGCATCGACTGAAGGTCCGTCTCCGCGGCCCAGAACATGGCTGACCGGTTTTCCGGCATCTTTGTTTCCCGCAGGACGTTTCCGATCTTTGTGTTCACCACAAAATAGGTCCCGATATCGAGCGCATCCTGTCCCATGGAATCAATGTTCTGACTCATCACCTGCGTGGTCCGGACATATGCCTGCGTCTGCTGCCTCTCCAGAAGCTTGATCTGAATGGCAAGTGACGCTGCCGTCGAGATCACTCCCACAATCAATGCAATGAAATACATGCGAATCAGGAGCTTCCGCCGGATCGACATATTTCGGAATTTTTTACGCTGGTGACTTATTCTGAACATAGGGCACAATCATCCTTTCACTGCACCCATCATAACGCCGTTTGTGATCTGTCTGTTCAGAATAATATAGATGATGACGGCAGGAGCCGCTGTCAGAGCCATAACCGCGAACTGTACGGAATAGTTGGATGCGTACATGCCGGTGAACTCCAGCACGGAGAACGGCAGGGTCTTCCACTTGTCGGTACTAAGGTAGGTGCTCGCCATCATGAACTCATTCCAGTTGTTCAGGAAGGTCATAATGGATACCGTCGTCAGTGAGCTCTTCAGCATCGGTGTCACCACCGTGCCCAGAAGCCGGAAAATTCCGCATCCGTCAATGATCGCCGCCTCCTCGATTTCAATCGGAAGGCTCTGCATGAATCCGCTGACCAGGAACAGTCCCTGCGGCAGAGAAAACGCCACATAAGGGATCAGAAGTGCCCAGATCGAATCGGTCAGATGCAGCCGGTCGTAAATGATGTAGTTCGGAAGGAGCGTCGCATGAATCGGGATCATCATTCCCAGCATGATCAGCGTCCGCACCAGCGTGCTCAGTTTCCAGTGCATTCTTGTAATGGCAAAGGAAGCCATCACCGAGAAGGCCAGAACCAGCACCACTGCCAGCACGTTAATCAGAAGACTGTGGAACAGGTACTTCAGAAAATGACCGTCTGTAAATGCCGTCACATAATTGTCCCAGCGAATCTGCTTCGGCCAGATCAGAAGGCCTTTCGTAAACATTTCCGAGTTGCTGGCAAAGGAAAAATCCACCAGCCATATGAGCGGAAAAATCTGGATCACTGCCATTACGATCAGCACGATGAACAGCAGCACCTTTCCGGCTTTTTTCTTTTTCTTCTTCGCGTTCATCGATTACTCCTTCTCCTCGAACAGCTTGTTCATTCCCGCAGATGCCGCAATGCAGATCAGAATGAAAACTACACTGATTGCATTTCCGTAGCCGTACCGGAAGGACTGAAAGGCCTGCTTGTAAAGGTAATTGGCTACAAACTGTGTTTCATTTCCGGGTCCGCCGTTTGTCAGAAGATATACCGTTTCCATCTGCTTCAGGGCAGAGATGATTGCCAGTGTGACATTGACCTGAATGACCGGCTTCATCAGCGGCAGCGTGATTTTCAGGAAAATCTGCTGGTTTCCCGCACCGTCGATCTCGGCCGCCTCATACAGAGTGGGATCAATGTTCTTGATTCCCGTGTAATAAATCAGCATGCCCCAGCCAAAGCCGTGCCAGATCAGGACCAGCAGAACGGACCAGATTGCCTTGCCGGGTCCCAGCCAGTTGATATCGCCTTTCCCGCCGAAAATCCGGATCACATTGTTCAGAAGACCGAAGTTCGGATTGTAAATGAATTTCCACAAGTAGGCGATAACGGCAACGGAAATAACGTTCGGAATGAAATAGATGCAGCGGAACACCGCTTCCGGCTTTCCGCCGATCCGGTCCAGAATCGCCGCCGTAATGATCGCGAGCGGATGCTGGATGGCAATAAAGCCGATGGCGAGCAGCAGCGAATTCAGAAGCGATCTCCAGAATGTCGTATCCTGGACCAGCGTCTTGAAATTCTCCAGACCGATGAAATTCGCGCTTCCCATTCCGGTGAAATCCGTGAAGCTGTAATAAAGACTCAGACAGATGGGAAACAGAATCGCGAATACGAAGGTAATGATGGCCGGCATGACCAGGACGAATATCACCTTTTTGTTGCTGTAGGTTTTATACATGATGTTCTCCTTCCGGTATCCACAGGGTTCCGGTCAGGTACCGGCAAGGGCAGCAGGGACAACTTCCCCTGCTGCCCTTGTCGGATTTACCAGTCTCACTTCTTGCAGACCGCTTCCAGAGCCTTCAGATAATCCTCTGTAGACATTGCGCCTGCTGCCATCTGCTGCACATCGTCCTCACAGGTCGTCTTGAACTCTGCGGTTCCAAGATCTCCGAGGGATGTTCCGGACAGGGAAGATGCATTTCCTACCATCTCCATGAAGTCCTTCTGCAGCTGTGTCTCGTTTCCGGTTGCGAACTGAGAGAAGTCCTGTGCCGACATGCACACGCCGTTCTCCCATGCAATCCTGGTCCAGTTCTCCGGCTGGAACATGAATTTCAGGAGCTTGATCGCCTCTTCCTTGTTGGCTGCGCTCGAGGTGACCGAATATCCGCCGCCGTTCCATGCGGTCAGATCCGTTGCGGTTCCCTTGCCTCCGTCGATGACGGGAAGGCTGAATGCGCGGAATCCTGCACGGGTTGCCTCATCCACATCCTGGTTGTTGGCAATGCTCATATCCCAGCTGCCCATGTAGTACATCGCCGCCTGGCCGTTCAGGAACAGGTTCTGTGCGGTGCCGTAGTCTGTGGTCTCGAAGCCGACTCCGAAAACGCCGTCTTTTGCTGCCTGCTGCAGCATATCCGCGGACTTCTTGAAATCCGGATCGGAGAAGTCTCCCTTGCTGATGGCATCAATGCACTTGTCGTAAACTTCCGGGCCGTCCAGCTTCTGCATGATGTCGTACTGCAGAATGTACAACGGCCATTTGTCGGCGCCATCCATCGCAATAGGAACGATGCCCTGATCCTTGATCTTGCCGCAGAGCGTCATCAGCTCGTCATAGGTCTTCGGAACTTCCCAGCCGTTCTCCTTGAACATGTTCTCGTTGTAGTAAACACCGATGACATCCGTGTTGCGGGGAAGGCCGTAAAGCTTTCCGTCCTTGGAGAAGCCGTTCATGGATCCGTTGATGAATCCGTAATCTGCGAAATCGTCCGGATTCAGTTCCTGAAGGATACCCGCATCAATGACTTCATCGATAAATCCGGGCTGGCCCCAGACACTGACCAGATCCGGCATCGCCGAGCCTGCCGCATAGGCCTTGAACTTCACCTTGTAAGCTTCGTCATCCAGCTCTTCCGTCTCGATGGTGACATTCGGATTTTCCTTCATGTATTCATCGAAGATGGTCTGTTCTACAAGGCCCTGCCCGGAAGTCCGGTCCGGAAGGTTGGAGAATACCTTGATCGTTACCTGATCTCCCGAAGCCGCAGGCTCCGCAGACTCTGTCGTTTCCGTTGTATCTGCCGTCTCGGTCGAAGCCGCAGGCGTGCTCTCGCTGTCCGCTGCCGGAGCAGATCCGGAGGAACTGCCGCAGGCTGTCATGCTCATCACGGTTGCCGCTGCAAGAAATGCCGCCAACACTTTTCTGTATTTCATAACCCTTACCCCCTGAGTGTTTCTGGTGATTCCATGTAATCAAGTTGCTTTTCTATGTGCATTCCGCAGATATGTCGCGCGCCATTTCCTTGGATTGCATTCATCTTTTACAATATGTATCTTATGATTTGCAGATATGTTGTGAAATATGACAATCTATCAAATCTGTGCACTTTCTTAAGATCTGTTCACAATTTTGTTCCGGCTGTTCTCCATCATCATAAAAACAGCCTGTTCTTCCGGAGCGATTCCTGCCCGGTCAAAATACGGAGCCCCGCATGCATTGTGAATCAGTCCGTATTCGTCCTGCTCCTTCTCCGCCCGGATGCACATTCTCTGCGCCGCACTGCACTGCTCCGGTGCAACCAGTCCCAGCTCTTTTCCCCTGAAAATACTGTAAGCCGTCATGGATGTTGCCGACATATCCGCGAAGCTGTCCTCATCCGTAAGATCAAACGACAGGCTTCCGTCCGGCCTCTGACACCCGGTGACCTTTTCCAGAAGTCTTTTGTATTTGTCTTCCAGGCTCCCCGAGGCGATCCCATGCTCCCGGAAAATTCCGATCGTACTGACAAGTCCCATCAGAAACCACCCGTTGCCGACGCCCCACAGCATGGGATCACTGAACGTGCTGCGATCATCGTCCCACTTATGCGCCATCAGTCCGGCGGCCGGATCCAGCAGGGCATCCCAGTATCCCTGAAGCTGCTTCTCCGCTTCCTGATACTGCCCCGCTTCCGCGAGGAAGGGCGGCAGCATATAGGCGGAATCCGCCCAGAATTCGTGTCCGGTCAGAAGATGATACACAATTCCGTCCCGGTTCCTCGGTGCCCGGTTCAGTGCCCAGTCCAGAAGACGGTCTGCGGCCTCCTTCAGTTTCCGGTCTCCCGTTTCCGATGCTGCGAACAGAAGTCCCCGTCCCGCCGCGCACGGGTCCGTCTCCGCATCGAATACACCGATGGACGCGCATCGTCCGTCTTCCGTCATGCGGTTTGCCGCCTCGAATGCCATGCGGATCACGGCCTCTTTGTCCCCCGTCTCCAGGCAGGCCTGCATGGCAAGCCCCTGCTCCCAGGAATGCCGCTGCATGCACAGCATCGCTTCTTTCGCCGCCGCAATCCGTTCCATTGCACTTTTCATAGATTCACTCCGATTCCTTTTCCCATCCGTATGCTTCCAGCTGCGTCAGTGCCGGGAAATGCGACGGACACTCCGGATCCCGCATCAGCTGATCCATACGGATCCATGAGGTCGTTCGCTTCGGAACGACAAATTCCTGGCATTTCCCCGTTTTCTCCATGGAAAACTGCCCGCAGGTTCCGTCCTCAAAACAAATCCGAAGCGTTTTCCACCAGTTGTCATGCGGAAAATCCGACCGCAGCCAGATCCGGATCCGGTCCAGGACCACAGTTCTTCCGAAATCCAGCTGCCAGTAGGGATCTTTCTCACAGATATCCAGGCCCCACGAGGTATATGGCCATTTTTCGTGATCATTTCCGATTTTCAGACCATCAATGGCACACCGCGCCGAGAACACCGCCTCGCTTCTGGTTTCAATATTGGAAAAGGCATGCGGGTAGCATTCGCATTTTCGTCCCGGTTCATATTCCTGATCATAAATATTTCTGGAGAGGCAGCGATATCCCGATCGCTCCCACGCATTCTCCGCTCTTGCGTACAGATAATGCCGCTCTCCCGCAAATGCACGCGGCGAAAGGCAGGTATGAATATCCGCCTCCGGAATCGTATAGACCAGATCGCCGGTCAGATATACCCGTTCGAAGCCGATGGCATCATCCAGACAGATTTCGGCATAAACCGGATACCGCTGTGCATGGATGACCAGACGATCTCCTGCCTGAAAAGCAAACGGACAAAACAAAGTCACCTCATCGGCAGGTCCGGCCTCTGCCTTTCCCCTCCCGTCACTTCCCAGAACAATGATGGACAGTTCAGGTTCTGCCATAGCGAACAATTCCTTTCTTTGCAATCTTTCTCTGTTCCAGAAGCGCGAAGGCATCCAGAATGTGATCAAACTCAAAATAGTCCGAAATGTAGTCCTTCAGGTCCACCTTGCCCTCATGGATCCACTGCAGAATCTGCTCCGTTGCCGCGCCCTCTTCCACCTTGGAGGGAAACTGCTGGAACTGGATTCCGAAATTATACGGCGCCTTCGACCAGTCCAGTTCCATGCTGGAGACCGGTGAAATGCCGTAGCAGCACATCTTCCCCTGATCGCAGACAAGCTGCATGGAGAGATTGATCAGACTGGTGAGGCCGACGGCATCCAGAACAAACTGCACGCCCTTCGGGCAAATCTCATGCACCCGCCGGACCGGATCGTCATCCTTGCTGGAATACGCATAATCCGCGCCGCAGGAACGTGCCTGCTCCAGCTTCTCCGGCACGACATCGAACGCAATGACAGGACCTGCTCCCAGAAGGTGCAGGAAACGGATAAAGGTAAGACCCACAGGCCCGCAGCCGAATACCGCCACACTGCTGCCTTTCTGAATTCCAAAGCGGTGAATGGAACTCAGAACCTCCCGCAGCGTCACAATCATGGACGCATCCACGGGATCGATGTCATCCGGGAGAACCGTCTGCGCATAGGCACACTCCGGTGCCGTTCCTTCCGGATAGGCATTCTTGTCACAGACCACGCCGTATTCGCTGTACGCTCCCCACGCGGACTGAAGCGTTCCGTATTTTTCCGGATCCGCATCCACAAAGGGCAGCAGCACCTTGTCTCCGATATGATATGAAGTCACCTTGTCTCCCACGGCTACCACTTCGCCGACACCTTCATGGCCCAGCATCAGAGGATACTGATCGGCCGTGACGCCCTTGAATGACCTGTGAATCAGCTTCGCATCCGTTCCGTTGCAGATTCCGCACGCAATGGTTCTGACCAGTGCCTGCTCTTTCCCATAAGAGGGAAGCGGAATTTCCCGTACCTCCAGAGATCCGTCCTCTCTGCAGACCAGTGTTTTCATTTTATCGTTCATAATTTATTACCTCCCTGAGGCAAAAGCCTGCCCGGCTTTTCCGTCCGGATCAGGCCTCTGTCCGAATCTGTCGTTTTCCGCATTACCCGATTTCTTCCCAGCTCCCGGGAAGATCCATCTCCGCCATCGTGGCGGGAAGCTCATGTGCGGTGTTGAACTTCGTCTCATCCGTAACCAGGTCGAAGCAGCTCGCCACGATCTTTCCGTTCCAGATGATTTCCTCGCCCGGCTGATCCAGTTCGCCATGCAGTCCATCGCAGTCCGGGGACTGTGCGAGGCGCTTTACTTCTCCCCTCGGAGAAATCGCCACAATCGCGTTGTGATTGAAGTCCGCCACATACAGGATGCCGGTCTTCTCATCCATAATCATTCCATCCGTGGAATTGAGCTCTTCCGGATTCTTCGCATACAGGGACCGCTCCTTCAGGTCTCCTTTTTCGTCCAGAACGAGCTTCTCGATTTCCGCGTCGCCGTAATTGCCGATGTAGAGATTGTTCTTCTGATCAATCTCGATTCCGTCCACGCCGTACACGCATTTTTTGTTCCTCGTAATGAAGGTTGCGAAAATATACGGATCCTCCAGCGTATTGGTGATGTGGATTCCCTCCGCATCCAGCGGGAACCGGTAGACACAGCTCATCAGGCCTTCTTCACAGGGAACCTTCGTCAGGTAGCTCTGTGTCACATACATGTAATTTCCATAGACCTTGACACCGTTCGGGTGCTCCATGCCGTCCGCCACGGTAACGCAGTCCTTCAGCCTGCGATTCTCATCAAAGGTCGCCTTCAGCATTCTTCCCTTGAATACAAGGTCTTCTCTTCCGGACCACCCCTGGTTGTCGCAGATGTACAGGTTATAATCCTTGTCAAAGGCAATTCCCATATTCCGGGCGATTCCTGTCTCCGGATGAACCGGTACATCGAACCACTTGCTGATGTTCCGGTTCTTGTCAATCCGGATGACGCAGCCACTCATGTTGTCGTCCGCATAATTGGGGCACGATACGATCAGATCTCCGTTCCGGTCAATCGCCATGCTGTCCGGCGTGCAGACATATTCCTCCGGCAGCAGTGCAAATAAACGTGTATTTTTCATTTTCCTTCTCCCTCCATATTCTTTGCCGCGCGTCAGCGGTCCGTTACCATCCGTATGCTTCCGGAGCTTCTCCCCCAGGCCCCGGGAAAATCTCATTCAGCTTCTTCATAAAATCCGGATCCGGCTTCAGTTCCAGAACATGCAGGCAGCTCTCCAGATGCTTCATCGTCCGGACACCGATAATCGGAGCCGTCACATCCGGATTCTGCAGAAGCCACAGCTGGGCAGCCTCTGCCTCCTTCATCCCGGCGTCCCTGCAGAGAGCACTGAATTGCTCCAGCCGGTTATGGAACCGGATATAGTTGGCCTCATTGTTCCTGCGGCGCAGGCTGTCCATGCCCTTCCCGGACAAAAGTCCCCCGTCCAGCGGACCCCAGGCAACAAAGCCGATCCCGAGTTCCCTGCAGGCCGGCAGGACTTCCAGCTCCGGCATCCTGCCGTTCAGGTTGTACCGGTCCTGCTCCACCGCGATTCCGAAGAAGTGTCTTGCCTCCGCTGCCGCCTGTCCCTGCACAATCTTCCATGCCGGAAAATTGCTGGTTCCCACATAGTCAATCAGATTCCGGTCATACAGATTCTCGAAGGCATCCCATAATTCCTGCCAGCTGACCGTGCGGTCGACGTGATGCATATAGTACAGCTCCACATGATCCGTCTGCAGACGTTTCAGCGAAGCCTCCAGATGCCGGCGGATCTTATAGGCAGACAGTCCGGGGCGGGTATTGGGGCCATCCAGCGGATCTCCCATATCCTCATGAACCTTCGTCGCAAGGACTACCTTTTCTCTGCGTCCCCCGCCCTGCGCGAACCACTTGCCGATGATGGTTTCCGTAATTCCCGGATTGCCCGTCAGAAAGCCGTAGTTATTCGCCGTGTCAAAAAAATTGATGCCTGCATCCAGCGCTGCATCCATGAGATAGAACGCATCCTTCTCCTCCGTTGTGCTGCCGAAGTTCATCGTCCCAAGACACAGACGGCTTACCCACAGGCCGCTTCTCCCCAGTTTCGTGTATTCCATAACGCCTCCCCAGAAAATACTTCCGCTGTTCCGGATCATCGCGGACAGCTGCCCTGTCTCCTCTTTACTCTCACTTAAGAACAGCCCAAAGGCTGTTTTCGCGGTTCCGCGGCGGACAGGTGTAAAAACACTGCTTCTGCTATCATCATATCTGCACAATAATTTCCCCGGAATGCGGTTTTCTTTAGAAAATGTTCACTATTTTTCTCTCTTTGCCGTTGTGTGGTATCCCCATCGGGGTTCACGCTGCAGATATTTTCAGGCAGCAAAAAACAGGCCCCTGAGGCAGACATGTTTTTCTCTGACATATCATTGCTTCAAAGGCCTGTTCCCACAGGATGATTCCGTAACCGTAATGGTCTCTGCCTGTCCGTTTTCTCTGTCCCCGGACATATTCTGCCGGGTATCTTCTGCTGCATCACCCATGCAAAGGCTTTTGCCGTACGAAGCGCAGCATCCTTAAAATGACTGCCCGGATTCCATTCCAGCGTGCAGCGAATTCCCTGATTTTCCAGCCAGTGATGTCCCTCCCGCATACAGTCACCGACGCAGGCAAGCATCGGATTTTTCGTTTTCTCTTCCCGCTCCCCCAGGCTCAGATATACCAGCGGGCTGTAGATTCTGTGCTCTTTCATATAGGGAAGAAAGCCGGGAAACCAGACAGAGGGAGATGCCGCGGCAACTCCCTGAAACCGGTCCGTCTGATACGCTGCCCACAGGGAAAAGAGCCCGGCAAGAGAATACCCGCCGATATAATAAGTTTTCTCCGGATCCGTGCATAATTCCAGAAGATACTCCAGCGTGTTCTCTGCTCCCTCTCCGAAGGCTTCATTTCCGAACACTGCCGGTGCCCTCCACGGGGACAGATCACGGTTCCAGCTGTCCACGACCGCAGCCGTCAGGCAGAATTTCATTCCTGTCCGTCTCCGGATTTCGGCAGTCTCCGCCTCCGCATCGTTCACTTCGCCGGTTCCGACCGGCTGAATCAGAACAATGGACGAGGACGGATCCCCATATTGCATCAATGTCATCTCATATCACTCTTATTCCAGCATCAGCAGCAACGCCATTTTGAACCTCCTGGTTGCCTTAACCGAATGAAGGCCTGCCTTTGCAAAATGGAAATTCTCTCCCGCCTTGATCGGATGATCCTTCCCTTCATAACCGATCACACCCTCTCCGTCCAGGGCAAAGATGATCGCCTCACCGGGAGCTGCATGCTCCGATAAGCCGGTTCCCTCGTCAAAGGCCATAATCACAAACTTCATCTTGTCGTTATGTACAATGTCCATATTGACGATTCTGCCATCCGCATAGGGGACCAGATCTGCCAGCTTGAAAACCTCTCCTGCCTTAACTGCATCGTTCATTGAGCTCTTCCTCCTGATTGTGATTTCTGTATAAACTGCGCCTTCTGCCGTCCGTATTCCCATCGGAGTGTCCGGCAGCGTAAACATACCTTCCCCGACCTCCAGTTCCCTGCAAAAGCCATCCGTTCCGTAGACCTCCATCCTGCCCTCTGCCACAATCAGCAGCTTGCAGCATGGATAGATTTCCGCACTGATATCCGTATGTTTTGCCAGTGAGAAATAGATGA
>DAIMKA010000002.1:30420-30936 GCA_036721955.1 Lachnospiraceae bacterium
GCAAAATGGAAATTCTCTCCCGCCTTGATCGGATGATCCTTCCCTTCCACTGTATATGCCTTTGGAAATCGTACAGCCCGGAACAGGCGGATTGTCTTTTGCAATGGAAAATACCGTTCCAACTTTTTCCTTCATTTTAAAGCCTCATTCATTTAGGACGATTTGTTCTTATACTGCGGATAGCCCTCGGCCAATTCCTTCTCATACGTTGCATATGCTTCCCCGGCGTTCATGCATTTTTCTATTTGCGGATAGGTTATATGCGCAGGCCATAAATTTTGTATCCATTTAAGAAATACAAAAAGGTCCTCGGAAACGCTGTATTTAAAGCATTTCCGAGGACTTCTTCACCATCGAGGCGACAAGATTCGAACTTGCGGCCTCCGCGTCCCGAACGCGGCGCTCTACCAAACTGAGCCACGCCTCGATTTACTTCTGCTCCCGCGATCCCTTCGCCCGAAGCGAAGATTATCATACAATATAATTCTATCTGCGTCAAGCCCGATTTTTCTTTGG
>DAIMKA010000003.1:0-2291 GCA_036721955.1 Lachnospiraceae bacterium
AACACCGCGGCATAAGACAGCAGAAGAGCAGCTGATTGAATATGCACCGCCTGAGAACCGCCATGGTCCCCGGGCGGTGTTTTTGGTTTGTGAACGAATCGTGAACTTTGAAAGTTTATGGTTTCTTAACGGGGACTCCATTTCGCGGTGTGTTATACTGAATCAGGCTGCTGCGATTTTTCGCTTTTCGGAGGCCCGAATTTCAATTTTCAGGGGCCCGAAACTTCCGGGATAAGCGATAAAATCGTTCTTTACCATCGCTTTTTGCCGGACACAGCAAATTTTATCGCAAAGGAGTTCTTTCCGAAATGAAATACAAGCCAGACCGCAAACAGATTACCTGGGGAATTACTATTTTTCTGACGCTGGTCGCCTGCGTTATTTTCATTTACCTGCTCTATAACGGCAGGACATTTCTGCAGGCGTTCAACACCATTATGGGGAGTCTGGGACCGATTCTGTTCGGCGTGATCATCGCGTTTATTCTGAATCCCGTCATGAAATTCGTGGAGCAGAAGATGCTGGCACCGGTCTACCGCCATTTCGGCATTGATGTCTGGGCGAAGGATCAGAAAAAGCGCAAAATGCAGATGCGCAAGATCTCGGTTGCCGTCACCATTGTCTTTTTCGTGGCGATTCTGACGGCCATGATGGCGATTGTGCTCCCGCAGCTGATCCGCAGCATTCAGACGATTTTCACGAATCTGTCCGTGTACGAGCGGAACGTGGTGAAGTTCTTTGATGAACTCTATAAGACGAATCCGCAGCTCCGGGAACAAATCAATGTCATCATCATGGAGGCGGAGAATGCGCTTGAGGGATTCTACCAGAAGAACATTTCCGGCAACATGCAGGACATCATTCAGCAGGTGACGAGCCAGCTGTTCTCCATCGGAAAGGGCATCTTCAATTTCATCATCGGTATCATCGTCTCGCTGTATCTTCTCTATACAAAGGATACGCTCTGCGGACAGGGCAAAAAGGTCGCCTATGCGCTTTTCGATGAGCGCTGGGGAAATGAGGTGATCGGAGCCTGCCGCTATATCAACAACACGTTCGTTGGCTTTATCACCGGCAAAATTCTGGATTCCTTCATCATCGGCGTCCTGTGCTTCATCGTCACGCAGTTTATCCTGCACACACCGTTTCCGGTGCTGGTGTCCTTTATCGTGGGCTTCACGAATATCATCCCGTTCTTCGGGCCGTTCATCGGAGCCGCGGTCGGCGGGATCATCGTGTTCATGATCAATCCGCTGGATGCGCTGTGGTTCGTCATTCTGTGCCTGATTCTGCAGACCTTCGACGGCTATGTCCTGGGACCGAAGATTCTGGGAGATTCGACGGGGCTTTCGAATTTCTGGGTGATTTTCGCCATCATGCTGTTCGGCGGCCTCTGGGGCGTTCCCGGGTGGCTGATCGGCGTTCCGCTGTTCGCCGTCATTTATGCCGTCTTCGCACGGATCATCAACCATTTCCTGCGAAAGCGCGGCAAAACGACCGATTCCGGACATATGCAGGATGTTGCCTACTATGAGAAGGGCAGTGAGCGGATGGTCGGAGACAGCTCGGCAACGGACTACAACGCCAACCGCAGGGAATCCAGCTCCTGGGCAAGAGCGCTCGGCATTGACCTGCAGGCAAGGGCGGCCAGAAAAGCGACAAAAAATCATAACCGCGAAAAGGACGACTAATGCAGTAGGCACAAGAGGGCGCGAACCTTCCACAGTCCGTGTTTTGTGAAGGGCCTGCCGAAGCTGCTTTCCGGCAGCTGCAAGCATTGATAAAAAAATAACGATTGACAGGAAAGAAAAGGTTAAATGAGATTCGTGATACAGCGCGTGCAGCACGCGAGCGTAACGGTGGACGGGAATACCGTTGGGAAAATCGGAAAAGGATTTCTCGTTCTCATCGGGATTGAGGACAGTGACACGAAGGAGCTGGCGGACCGGATGATCGCCAAAATGATCGGCCTTCGCATCTTCGAGGACGAGGCCGGAAAGACCAACTGCAATCTGGCCTCCGTGGACGGATCGCTTCTTCTGGTGTCGCAGTTTACCCTGTACGCGGACTGCCATCACGGAAACCGTCCTTCCTTCATTCGTGCAGGGAAGCCGGATTTCGCCAATGAGCTGTATGAGTACATTGTGGCAAAGTGCAGGGAAAGCGTCCCGGTCGTGGAACACGGAATTTTCGGTGCGGATATGAAGGTGGACCTTCTGAACGACGGTCCGTTTACCGTATTGCTGGACTCGGATGAGATTTTTCCGAAGAAATAATCCAAAAGAAGAAAT
>DAIMKA010000003.1:2409-22353 GCA_036721955.1 Lachnospiraceae bacterium
CGTCAGCCTGTTTCCCGGCCTTTCTGGCTTCCCTGGCCTTTTCGAAATCATCGACCATCTGGCAGATCAGATTGACGGCTCCATCGATGCCGAGCAGTGCGGAATTGATGGAGAAATCATAGGTGTCTGCACGGCCCCATTTGCGGCTGGAATAATAATTGTAATAGCTCTGGCGCTGACGGTCCTTCTTGTTCATGAAGTCGCGTGCCTTCTGGCGGGTGTTGATGTCCGGATAGCGCTTCATGATTTCATCAATGCGGCTGTCCTCATCCGCGTGAATGAAAATATTGATGACGTTGTCGCGGTCCGCGAGCGCGTTGTCCGCGCAGCGTCCGATGAAGACGGCCGGGCCTTCGTCAGCCAGCTTCTTGATGGTGTCGAACTGCGCCAGAAAGACCTTCTGGCTGATCGGCATGTCGACGAAGCTGGACGCATTGTAGCCGAAGGAATACGTATCCATCACGAGGTTGTACAGGAAGGAATTCGTTGCGCGCTCGTCCTGCTGTTCAATCATTTCCTTGCAGAAACCGCTGTTGCTGGCCACGTGTGCAATCAGTTCCTTGTCATAATATTTAATCCCGTAATGTGCGGCAACCTTCTCGCCGATTTCACGTCCGCCGGAACCAAACTGTCTTCCAATAGTGATGATCGTATTCATATGTTACCTCCTTACAATCGGTTCGTTCTCAGAGCCTTCCTGCGGCCCTCCGCATTCGGAGTCCGACGGAATGGTCTGCAATGTAACCGTTGGGTGATCTCTACGCGATTATTATACGGGATGCGGCAGCGTTTTGCAAACCAAATTGTGCAGAAGCGACATAAACAGCTGCCAAGAACAGGGTAAAATATACAAGAATTACAGAAATATTACAAAGTGCTCTCTATAAAATATCCAGAAGGTGCTGAAAATAGTCCGGGAGCGGCGCGACCGTTTCAATGTACTCTCCTGTCACCGGATGGCGAAAGCCGAGAATCCTGGCATGGAGACACTGCCCCTGCAGGCGGTACGGGCTTTTCCGGGAACCGGCGTAGATTTCGTCGCCGAGAAGCGGATGACCGATATGGGCCATGTGGACGCGAATCTGATGGGTGCGTCCGGTCTCCAGGCGGCACTCGACATACGCATATCCGGAAAACCGCCGGAGCACATGCACGTGCGTCACGGCGTGCTTGCCGGTCCCGTCAGGCACGACCGCCATCTTCTTGCGGTCGTTTTTATCCCGGCCGATGTTCCCGACAATCGTGAAGTCGTCCCTGTCCGGAACGCCGTAACAGATGGCAACATAGCGGCGGACAATGGTGTGGTCCTTGAGCTGTGCGGCAATGCTCTGATGCGCCCGGTCGTTCTTGCAGACGATGACAGAGCCCGTCGTGTCGCGGTCAATGCGGTGAACGATGCCGGGCCGCATGACGCCGTTGATGCCGGAAAGGGAATTGCCGCAGTGATACATGATGGCGTTGACCAGTGTCCCGGTATAATGGCCGGGAGCCGGGTGGACCACCATGCCCTTGGGCTTGTTCACGACAAGGACATCGTCGTCCTCATAGAGAATGTCGAGCGGAATGTTCTCCGGGACGATGTCCGGCAGAATTTTGTCCGGAATGGAGAAGGAAACGACATCCTCTTCCTTCACCTTCAGCGAAGCCTTGGCGGCTTTTCCGTTGACCAGAACATTGCCGTCCTTCAAAAGCCCCTGCAGGTAGCTGCGGGAGTAACCGGGAATTTCCAGGGTCAGCAGCTTGTCGAGGCGGGTTCCCTCCTCTTCTTCAGTTACAATAAAAGAATCAGACGTCATAAATAAAAACAGATGAAATCCGTGGATTCCGTGACAGGCGGACCGGGATGCCGCGCATGCAGGCGCGCAGATCCGGAAATCGCCATGGGAACATTATCTGCGGTGCAGGAAGTCAAAATCCTCTTCTTTGTAATAAAACAAAACGAACAGAACGAGCAGTACCGTGGACACCGTGACATAGATGTCCGCGACGTTGAATACCGGGAAATCAATCAGGGAAAAATAAATAAAATCCCGCACATAGCCGAGCCGGATCCGGTCAATCAGGTTTCCGACGGCTCCTGCGCTGATCAGGGTGAGGAGAATCTGCAGCGGGAGGAAGCGCCGCTTTCCCGGGATCCGGATCAGGAACAGTGTGATCAGAATCACGGCGAGGACGGCAATCAGAATGAACAGCCACTGCGCATTCTCAAGAAGGCTGAAGGCCGCGCCGGTATTCTGAATATAGAGAAGCTCCAGAACGCCGTCCACCAGGACGATCGGAGGCTTTCCCTGCAGCGCCTGTACGGCGGCCGCCTTGGTCCCAAGGTCCAGCAGAATCAGGATTCCCCAGAAGAGAATCCAGAGAATGCAGAGAACAATTCTGTTTTTTGTCTTGTTTTTATCCATCTTATTTGTTTTCCCTTAAAGGCTGCAAAGCCAGCTGTGCACGGCGTTTTCGGCAGTTTTTTGGCAAAACTGCAAACATCAGAACGGCACCGCCCGTTCCTATCGGCAAAGGGCCCTCCGGATGATTTTACGTCAGTTGCTGTCTTCCGCGGCCTTCTGCACGTTGGTGTGGATGGTTTCGCCGCGGGCGCCCTCGCCGGTCTTGGCGGAGAAATCCAGCTCGCGGATGGCGGCCAGAATCTCCTCGTCCGTGACCGTAAGATCCACGTAGGCATCTCCGATGGTATGCAGCAGAATGAAGCGGACCGCGCCGTTTACGGCCTTCTTGTCGGACTTTGTCAGTGCAAGAACCGCGTCCGCATCAATGGCCTCCAGAGAGATCGGCAGGCCGAACGGAACGAACATGTCGCGGATTTCGTAATATTCCTCCCAGGAGAGGTAGTTTCTCTGATACGAAATATAGGAGGCCGCGACACAGCCGAGGGCGACGCACTCGCCATGCGTCATTTCGAAATTCTTGTACTTCTCGATGGCGTGGCCGATGGTGTGTCCGAAATTCAGGAGCATCCGCTCGTTCTTCTCATAGGGATCCTTTTCCACCACGTCCTTCTTGATCTCATTGCTGCGGTAGAGCATCTCGGAGAGGATCTCGGAATCGCGCTCGCGGATCTCCACCATGTGGTCGATCAGCCAGACATAGAACTCGTCATCGCGGATGAGAGCACTCTTCATGATCTCTGCAAAGCCGGAGGCAAACTGACGGCCGTCCAGGCTCTTGACGAAGTCGACATTGGCATAGACCAGTCCCGGCATTTTGAAGGCGCCGACCATGTTCTTGAAGCCGTCGAAATCCACGCCGGTCTTGCCGCCGATGGAGGAATCCGCCTGTGCAAGGAGCGTGGTGGGAATCTGGATGAAATCAATGCCGCGCATATAGACGGATGCCGCAAAGCCGGTCATATCGCCGACTACGCCGCCGCCGAGCGCGACAAGATACGATTTGCGGTCGAAATGATTCTCAATCAGGAACTTAAGAAGCGCGCGGATCTGGTCGAGATTCTTGTTCTCCTCGCCGGCCGGAATGGCATAGACCAGAGGCTTTGGATCAAAGAGTGCCGCAATCTGCTCCGCATAGAGCGGCGCTACGTTGGTGTCTGTCACGATGCAGGCACGGCGTCCCGCAAAGCCGGTCCTCTCCAGCTCGCGGCGAAGAGCCTCCGTGTCGGTGGAATATACGATGTCATAACAGGGCTTCCCGTCCTTGTGTACGGAAAGACGGTTGTGGTTTTTGCTCATGTGTTCCCCTCCCGCCGCAGTCGTCTGCGGCCATACCCTGGAATCTCATCCGGATGACCTCCCGGGATGCCGATGAATCCGGTTACCGGATCGGTGACATCCGGATCGTTCCGGAAAAAAGAAACGCACCAACTCTTCTCGTCGGTGCGTTATCCATTCGTCTGTTCGGATGTATCCGGGATCAATATCCGCCGTTCATATTCATGTTCATCGTGTTGTTCATGTAGGGATTGGCATTGCCGCCATCCATACCGCCCATATTGGCGCCGCCCTGCGCTGCTGCGCCGAGAATCCCGGCAACGGCATCCTGACGTCCGCCGCCTGCAATGTCGCCGGCGATATCCACGTCCTCCGGCGTGATCACGATGATGAAATGCGAGATCTTCATGAAATTGCCGTGAAGCGCATAGCAGGAGCCGGAGGCGAAATCCACGATCCGCTGTGCGGTATTGACATCCAGACCCTCAAGATTCAGAAGAACCGTGCGGTGTGCGAGCAGCGTATCCGTGATCTGTCTTGCCTGATCAAAGGAGCTGGGCTTGATCACCCGGACCTGCATCTTCGAGGAAGAAGGCATCGGGGCTCTTCCTCCGCGGATTGCGCTCAGCTGCGTATTGCCGCCGCTGCGTCCGGCATTATTGCTGCCGCCGTTATTATTGCCCTTAATGGAGGTACGTCCTGCGTTCCTGCGGGGAGCATCGTCATAATCCTCCTCTTCTTCCTCCGCGTCCTGCTGACGGTTCTTTCTGCCGCGTCCGCCGAAGAATCCACCCCTGGAAGCATCATCGTATTCCTCTTCATCCTCGTAATTGTCCATCTCGTCGTCATCGTACTCGTCTTCATTATCCGAGAATGGAAGCTTGTTTACCAGATTATTAAAAATACCCATGTCATCTCTCCCATGTGAGACTATCTAAATCCATACTTTGTTATTATTGAATGAAAATGATGCTGTGTCAATGTCAAAATCCACGAAACGCGGGCAGGGATCACTCATAGAGGAATTCATTCGGTGACATTGACGATGCATTCAGAACGATATAGTCGTATTCCCGCAGGCCGTAGGTGGAATTGGCCTTGACGATGGCATAATCGTCATTTTCCGCAATTTTGGTGACCTGCCGGAAATCCGCGTAGCCCTTGTTGATGTTGTAGACTCCGGTCAGTGTGTCCGTCATGGAGGAGGTCAGCTTGAGCGTGTCCGAGGAATCCGGGCGGATCAGGACATCGCCGTCGCGGAGCGTGCTGCGGTCCAGATAATAGTGATCCTCATCGTCATCCTTGGTGTAGGGCGTCACGGAAATGAATTCCGTGCTCGTTTCTCCGTCCGAATCCATCACCTGGCGGAGGACTCCCTGGGAGCTCTTCGCGCCGGATGTCACATAGTCCTTCGGGACCACGTAGAACGTATCGTCAATCAGCGCGGATTTCGGAATCTTCAGGCCGGTGGCCGTGCTGGAAATCAGCTCGATGGACAGGAAACGGTCCGTACAGAAGGTCATCATGGAATTGGTGAATTTCAGCTCGGCCAGATACCGCCCGTCTCCCGCATCCCGGACATCTCCCACGGTTGCCCAGGATTCATACTGGTTTTTCAGAAAGCGGACGCGGACCACGCCCTCGTCCTGCAGCGCATCTGCCTCCTCTTTGGAAGAAAGCTGGATGACAAGCTCCCAGTCCTCGGAGGTTTCCAGCTTGTAGACGGGATCTCCCGCGGCGACCAGAGCGTTGTTCTCGAGGTCGGTCCTTTTATAATTGGCGGTATCGAAGTCGCTCGTGACAAGATCCTGAAAGGTCTTCCCCTCGTAGCCGTCCACGCTGTAGACGATGTAGCCGGTGTCGGATGTATTGCAGTAATGCAGGGAGGTGTTCCCCGCCAGGGAGGACAGATCGCTCAGGATGCTGCTGTTGGTAATCTTCTGAATGGTTCCGGAGAACGTGTTCTTGAAATCGTACACCGACCGGAAATCGGACGGATCAAAAGATTCCTCAAATGAGACAATGTCGGAGGAAAGCTCGGAATACTCGTTATCCGAGAATACGGTCCTCGCTGGAATTTTGGGCAAGGTAGGACTGAATCTGTCCGGATTCGTCCACCGTGTAGGCAAGCTTTCCCTCGGCGAGACGGTCCGTCTCCGGCGAGTAATAATTAACGTAGCCGGAGTACTCGCTGCCCACTACCTCTTCCTCACGCAGGGCCAGTCCCTGATAGACGCTGTTGGCGGAAATGGAACCGGTCCGCACCTCATAGCCGATGACATGCCTGGCCGTGGCATAGCGGAAAATACTGTAAACAACATAAATCAGAATGACCGCAAAAATGATCATGCCGATGTTGATGTTCACGGGTCTGCGGTACTGCGCCACCCTGGCGCTCTGCTGCCGCTGCTGCCCGCGCCCTGCGCTTCTTCCCTCGCCGGAGGGACGCGGGGAAGAAGCGTGTGAAGGCTTTCTGGACTTTCCGGATGTCTCCCTGCTCCGGCCTGTTCCTGCTCTGCGGTTTTGGATATTGTCACTGCGGCGTTTCGCCAACTGTTTTTACCTCTTACATAAGAAAAGCCTTGGAATCCGATCCCAAGGCTTTTCTGTCATTGTATTCTCAGCACCCGCACGGGCTTCGATACCAGCCGTCTGCAAACAGACAGCACCTGCCAAAACGGATCTGTGCCGAATCTTATCGTCAAATTACAGAGAAATCGCAATCAGAGATTTCGCTGCTTCCGGAAGGTCTGCCTCATCCATGGAAACACTGAGTACGAAATCTACCTTGAACTGCTCGCTGAGCGTATCCAGCTTCTTCAGTGCGGGAGTAATGTCTGCATCACGCAGATGTGCGATATCAAGGAAGCTGTCAAAATACATCTGCTGCAGATCATGATCCTGAGAAAGGATGCCGCTGACGAAACCAAGGAACTGGTCCGCGTTGTCTACGTCATAATCCGGAACGCAGATGAGACGAACCTTGTTGTTGAGCTCGAACATATGCTGCGTGCTCTTGTCGAGATATACAACATTGCCGAGAATATTCTTAACTTCACTGTTGACCTTATCCAATAAGCACTTCGTTTTGCCTTTGCCCTTTTTGCCTACGATGAGTTGAACCATTGGATTTGCCCTCCTGGACTAGTTTATTTGTAACGAAAACGATAGGTTCTTCGTTAGGAATATTATACCGAAAGGAACCATGAAAAACAACACAAAAACTTTACCGGTTTTTGACACGCCATCCGGATGTTCTCTCTGACGGTGTTTCCGGATCAGCGCGCCTGTTTCTGCATTTCCGCCTCATGAATTCTTCCCAATCAAGCCGAGAAGATCGTTCATGGTCTGATAGCAGGAATCATTGTCGATGGCCTTCATGACAACCGCGATGTAGGGATTTCCGGAGGAATCCCGCACATACAGGATCAGATTGTGTCCTGCCGCCGTGGTGGTGCCGGTCTTGCCGCCGATCACCGTCACGCCGGTCGGCGGAGTGATGTAGGACATGTTGTAGGAGTTCGTGGAGTTGACCGTGATCTCCTTGTCCGCGCCGCTTTTGTCATGATAGACCGTCGTGTAGGTGGACATGGAAATGATCTCCTGAAAGGACTGGAACTGCATCGCCTCATTGAAAATCAGATACATGTCATAGACCGTGGTGTAGTGATTCTCATCCGTCAGTCCGTTGGAATTGATGAAATTCGTGCGCGTCGCACCGAGCCGGACGGCCTCCTTGTTCATCATCTGAATGAACTGATCCGTGGAACCTCCGATGTTCTCCGCGATCAGAATGGCCACATCATTGTCGGAGTGAATCAGCAGAAGGTGCAGGGCCTGATCCAGCGTCATCGTATCTCCCGCCTCAAGGCCCGCCCGCTGCGCATCCGCATCGGACATGTAGACGTTGGAGGAGGCGGTCAGAACCGTGTCGAGACTCGCGGATTCCAGCGCCACGAGCGCCGTCATGATCTTCGTCAGACTCGCCGGATACACCTGTGCGAACGCATCCTTGGCATAGAGAACCTCGCGCTGATTCAAGTCAAAAAGAGCGGCGGATGTCGTATCCGCTATGTCCGAAAGCCCCGCCGACGTTTGGTCCCCGTCGATGACGCAGAGCTCCGAAGCAAACGGATCGGCAACCTCCGCCGATCCTGATTCATCAATCAGAAAATTGAAATTGCTGTAATTGAAATTGTCCTGGAATGTCTCGCCCAGCGCACTGCCGCAGCCGGTCAGCAGGATGCTGCCCGCGAGGCAGACGCCAAGAAGCGGGAAAAAGCGCTTACTTGTACATTTCACGCCACTCGAGATCTCCTCTGTCAAGTGATTTCACCAGAAGCTCCGCCGTCGCCAGATTGGTGGCAAGCGGAATGTTATGAATGTCGCAGAGCCGGACAATGTTGTTGACATCCGGTTCGTGCTTCTTGCTGTCGCTGAACGGATCCCGCAGGAAAATAACCAGGTCAATCTCATTGTTCTCAATCTGTGCACCGATCTGCTGCTCGCCGCCCAGGTGACCTGCCAGGAGCTTATGAATGTTGAGGTTGGTAACCTCCTCCACAAGACGTCCCGTGGTACCGGTCGCGTAGAGCTCGTTGCGGCTCAGAATTCCGCGATAGGCGATGCAGAAATTCTGCATCAGTTTCTTCTTGGCATCATGCGCAATCAATGCAATGTTCATGTCATACCCCCAAAATGAATTCCTTCACTCTTTGATGTCTTCTGCATACTCTGCATCCGTACGTTCAGGACAAAGCCGACACCGATATACAGACTCAGCAGACTTGTCAGGCCATAACTTACGAACGGAAGAGGGATTCCGGTGTTCGGCAGGATGCCGGTTGCAACCGCAATGTTCATAAATCCCTGAAATCCGATCCAGGTCCCCACCCCTGTGGCGATGACAACTCCCGCTGTATCTCTGGCATTCCGTGCGATAAAAAAGCACCGGATTGCAATGAGCATCAGCAGAATTACAACAACACTGCTTCCTGCGAAGCCGAACTCCTCCCCGATTACCGTAAAAATAAAGTCTGTCTGTGACTCGCTGATATAGCCGCTGTTGAGAAGCGAACTGATCTCGTTGGTATTATATCCCTTCCCCATCAGCTGGCCGGAACCGATGGCCATGATGGAATTCATGGTCTGATACGCAAGCGTCGTCGCGTAATCCTCCGGATGCAGCCAGGCAAGAATTCGTCCGCGCTGATATTCATTCAGAAGTGTGGAACCCTCCTGCGTCACCAGATTGATGAAAACGATTACGGAAGGAATCGTAACAACCAGAATGCCCGTCACCAGCCGATAGCTCAGTCCGCAGACAAACAAAATCACGGCGATGATGATAAATACCATAATCGTGGTCGACAGATCCGGCTCCTTATAGATCAGAAGAAGCGGCGGAACTGCCAGCAGCAGGCACAGAGAAATCCATACATACTGCTTCATTCTGCTCTTATAAGTCATGATAAACTTCGCATAAAATAAAATCAATAATATTTTGGTGAACTCGGAGGGCTGGATCTGCATGCCGAGGTTGATCCAGCGGGTCGCGTCATCGCGGGCTACGCCAAGAGGCGTGAAAATCAAAGCCAGCAGAATGATCGAGAGCAGATAATAGACCCACGAAAACCGTATGACTCTCCGGTAATCCAGGCCCGACAGGACAAGCGCGACCACAAGACCGAGGATCATTCCCTCGATCTGCTTGCCCTGCAGGTCATGCTCCGCGGATCCGATTGCCGCGACACCGATGCCGTTCAGGACCGCAATCAGGGCCAGCAGGATAAAATCAAGATGCTTTGGTGCAAATGTCTGAAATAAGCGATGTCTCATTCTCTACTGCTCCTGTGCCTCCCGGAACAGGGCCTCCATGTCCTGATCAAACGGGACAATGCAGATTTCCTGTTCCTTTACGGCTGCGATTGCGGGAAGCGCCTTCGAGAAGCGCTTCGTCCTGCCGCGCCACACAACGCCGTCGATGGAGAGCTTCTTCGGACGAAGATCGGAGGAGGCGACAAAGTGCCGTCCCCTTCCCTCCTCTCCTGCCCGCACCACTCCGCGGACGCTCCCAAGGACAATGGCATCCCGCAGCGTTGTGAGAGCAGCGCCTTCTTCCACATTTCCGATGACAATGACGGTGCGCTCCGTCTTATAGATATCTCCCTCATGGAGGCTTCGGAGAAGGATCTGATACTTGTTGTTCGAGGCGGTCGCTGCCGAGGAAGCGGACTTTCCCTGCGGGCTTCCTCCCTCCTGCGGCGTTTGTCTCTGAAGGCGGATCGGCTGCGTTTCATCCGTGACCTGCGTCATTCTCGCCTGGAGGGCCTGCATGCACTGCTCGTATGCAAAATTCCGTGCCCGGAGGAACGGCTCACACCGTGCAGGATCCTCCGAGAAGACGCAGACAATCCGGATCCGGGTCTCCTGCTCAATGATGTCAATGACAGCGTCCTCCTCCGCTTCGGAAAGGCGCCGTCCCGCGAATGTCAGCGTGAGTGCCGCATCCTCGAAGAAGTTCGCGGATTCCCGGAACTTCTCGCGGACCTCCTCCAGAAGGGCCTCCCAGTTCTGCGTTTCGTCCAGCCGGATCCGCAGACCATATTTCTCGTTTTTGATCAGTACAGCACTTTTCATAATTCTGTCATCCCAATCGGGTTCTCTAAATGTATCGCGAGGAGAAAAGGTTATCGGGCAGGTACGAGTGCCGCGAGGAGAAAGCCGCGGAGGCGGTTTCTCCGACGCGGGAGCAGAGCGCGAAACGCGCCTGCTCCAAGCAGGAGAAGCTGTCATCAGACAGCTTCGAGTGCGCTAATCCGAAATCCTCTCCCCGGTATCCATGGACGAATTCAGAATGTCCTCAAGTGAGGTCACGCCGAAGTAGTATTCCAGCACGGCCTCCGTGATCTGGGCCGCGTAGGACGATGTGTAGCCGTTTGCCACACGCGTTGCCACGGCGATTTTCGGATTGTTGTACGGCGCGTAGCTGATGAACAGCGCGTGGTTCGGCTTGTCCGCCGCCTCCTGTGCGGTACCGGTCTTGCCGGCAACCTCATAGGGGAAGTCGGAGAAGAACGACATGTTCTGCACCACGCCACGCATGCCGCTGTGAATCGCATCCCAGTAGACAGGATCCATATTGATGACATTGCGGACCGTCGCGGATCCGTTCTGAAGGAGCGTCCCGTCGGAGGACTGCACCTTGTCGATCAGCGTCAGGTTGTAGCAGGTTCCGCTGTTGGCAATCGTGGTCACATACCGGGCCAGACCGACGGTGGTGTAGCTGGCATTGCCCTGACCGATGGCGGAGCGGACCGCATCCTGATTGGAAACCTGCGGAGCGCGCTCCTCGATTTCAATGCCGGACTTCTCGGTCAGGCCGTACATGTCCGCATACTTGCGAAGCTTGGAGATGCCAAGATCCGAGTTGTAGTCGCCGTTCTCATCCAGCCCCAGGCGATATCCCATCTCATAGAAGAAGATGTTGCAGGAGTGCGTGATGCCGCCCGTCACGTTGAGGTTTCCGTGCATGTTGGGGTAAACCCAGCAGCGGGGCTCCGGCTTTCCGATTTTGGTGAAGACGCCCTCGCATTTGACAATGGTGGACAGGTCAATGACTCCCTCCATCAGAGCCGCCGTCGCGGATACCGGCTTGAAGGTGGATCCGGGAGCCGTCTCCTCGTAGGTCGCCTTGTTGATGAGCGGTTTCGACAGGTCCTTCTGAAGGGCACTGTAGTAATCGGCATCCACGCCGTTTGCCATTTTGTTGTTGTCATAGCTCGGGTAGGAAACCATGGCGAGCACATCGCCGCTGTTCACATCCGTGATGACGATGGAACCGGAGCAGGGATAGAGGTTCAGCTGATCCGGCGTCAGGTCCATGTCCTTGATCCGGTTCATCATGAAGGTCATGGCGCTCTCCTGCCCGCTGATGAGGTTCCCCGCCTCTTCATCGGAAACCGAGATTGCCTTCTGCTCGATCAGAATCTCGCAGACCTGCGCGCCGGAGATGGTGTCACTCTGGATCATGTAATGGAACAGGTGCTTGGTGAACTCCTCATCGCCTTCGAGCTCCTGCAGAATATACGAGGCAAGAGCCTGGAAGGCCTCGTCGCTGGAGGCATATTTTTCCTCCATGCCGATTTTGCCGGCGTCCACCCAGTCCTTGGAAATGGCGTACTTCAGGAAGTCCGTCATGGAAATGACCTCATTGGTGGTCCAGTCAATGTAGGTCTCGTCCTCCGTGTCGATGCGGTCGCGGACGAGGACGTCCTGATCCTTGAGCATCTGCACGATATAGCTCTCGTAGTCCTTGTATTCTTTGGACAGTACGTTGTACGGCTGCCGGAGCGTCAGCATCTCCTCGCGGAGTTTGGAAAGCGCCGCCTTCTGATAGGAGCCGAAGGCAGACCAGACCTGCTTCTCCGTGGTCTTGGCGTCCTCTGCCTGCAGATGCGAAATATCGATGATATTGTTGTTGAACATCTGGAAATAGACATCATAGATGGGAATCATGATGTCCGAGCTGTCCTCGTGCTCTCCCATGTCATAGGTCTTGGCATCAATGATCCTGTCGTAGACGATGTCCGCAAGCTTTCGCTCCAGGATGTCCTGCGCTGCGATCTGAAGGTCATGGTCGATGGTGAGGTAGACGTCATTGCCCGCGACCGGAGCGACGTAGTCACTGGTCTCCAGTTCATTTCCCATGTTGTCAACGTAAACGTTTTCCGATCCCTTGGTTCCCTGAAGCTCGGTTTCGAGAGCGGACTCAATGCCGGATTTTCCGACCACATCGCTGCTCGTGTAGGAAGGATTCTCCTCCTGCAGGGTCTTCAGCTCCTCGGAGCTGATCCGCCCGGTATAGCCGAGAATCTGGGAAAAATACTCGCTGTCGTTGTAGCGGCGGATCGTGTCGTCCGCGATGTCAACGCCCTCCAGACTGTTCTTGTTCTCCAGAATCGCCGCGACGGTTTTCTCGGAGACGTCCTCGGCAATCGTGGTGGAGATATATTTCTGATAGCTGTTCAGATTGAGAAGATAGCGGACCGTGACGAGCTGGAGGAGCCTCTGCGGCTCGTACCCCTTTTCCGGAACGAAGTCACTCGAATCATCCGACGGGTCCTTTCGCTCTCCGATCCGGAAGCGCTTCGAAAGGTACCAGATCACGTCGTCCGCGGATGCATTCGCCTCGTTGGATTCCAGATCGCTGATGTTGGCATGACCGTACACGTCGGCAAGGAAACGCGAAAGCGACGTCCCGCTTACCGTGAAGTCGTAGTGGCGTGAAGTCTTGTTATAAACGATATCGAAATCCGTCGTGATGGAATCGCCGTTTTTCTCGACAAGGTCAATGACCTGACCGATGGTGTCGTTCAGCTCGCTGTCATGGGCAGAGGAGGACTCTCCGAGGTCATTCATGATGACGGAGTAGGCCAGTTCGTTATAGGCAAGAAGCTTGCCGTTCCGGTCATAGATGTTGCCCCTTGCGGCTGGAATGGAGACCGACCGGCGGATGCGGAGCTGGAAGTTGTCCAGGTAATTCTCGCCGTTGACGATCTGCAGAACGAACAGGCGGTAAATCAGAACGCTTCCCGTTCCGATGACAACGGCGACCATGATCAAGGTGCGGAGGTTGAGTTTCCGAAAGAAATCACTCCGAAAGAAGCTTGCGATATGGTCATAAATGCGAAAAAGAAAGTCAATCATCTGTTTTCTGTGTAAGTCAGTTGTCCTTCATTACCGAATTCTGTTCCAAGGCGTTTCTTCGTCTCTCATGCATGAACCTGTTGTACAGGAAACGGAGAAGCGGATACAGAAAAACCGCCGCAAGGAGCGTATAGACCATCTCCGGGAACAGGCGCTGCAGCAGGAAGTTCTTCAGGAACAGGCGGTTGCGCATGGCGAACAGGAACACAAAGTTCAGAAATCCGTATACAAAGTCGCAGACCGCGATGAGGGACAGCGGGAAGGCCAGATCCTCCACGTACAGGATTTTCTGGAATTTTCCGGAAAGATAGCCGATCACCGCGTAGATGGCCGCCTCGAATCCGATCAGCGGTCCGAAGTAAATGTCGCACAAAAGCCCGCAGACCATTCCGATGACCATTCCCTTCCGGTCGCCGAACATAAATCCGTAGGATGCCGTGACAATGATCATCAGATTCGGCGTGATGTCCTGCGTCAGAACCATCGGCAGAATCGAGGTCTGTATGACAAAGCAAAAAAGAATGATGGCAAATACCAAAAGTACGGTTCGAAATTTCTTCATTCCTGCAGATTAATTTCCATTTTCTTCCGATTCATCCGTTGTCTGCTTCAGCTCCTGGATCACGAGAACCGTGTCGAGTCTTGCGAAATCGACGGCCGGCGTGATTCGTCCGGAACGGGTCAGATTGTTGGGATCCGTCCGGATCTCGCTGATATAACCGATGAGAATGCCGGGAAGATACTTGTCGCTGATGTTGGACGTCACCACGCTGTCTCCGACATTGACCTTGTTGTCCGGATCCGAGAGCTCGGAGAAGCTGATCGTGCCGTCTTCATAGAGCGTCAGGCTTCCCGACACAATCAGGTTGTCCTGCGTGGAGAGAACCGTCGCCGACACATTGGAATTATCATCAATGATGGACTGAACCCTTGCCCAGTGCCTTCCGATGTAGGTGATGCGGCCGACCAGTCCTCCGTCTGCCAGAACATTCATGTCAAGCGCAAGACCGTCCGCCGTCCCCTTGTCGATGGCAAAGGAGTGATACCAGGTGCCGTTCTCCTTCGCGATGACGCGGCATCCGGTTTTCGGGAAATCCGCATAGGTCTGGTCCAGCTGATAGAGATTCCGGAGCTCCGTCAGCTCGTGCTTCTCCTGCTGGAGCGCATTGTTGGTGACGGAGAGCTCTTCGTTTTCCGCCTTCAGAGCCTTGTTCTCCTCCTGGAGCGTTTTGATGTCCGAGACCAGCTGCTCCCGTTCAATCAGCCACTCTCCCGCTTTGCTGACGCCGTCCTGAAAAGGAACGATGACATAGTTGGCAAAGCCGGAAAGCGGGCCGTCCAGAATCCCCGTAAAATATGTAGTTAAAATCATGCCAACGCACACGGCGGTGACAAGAAGAAGGAGATACCGTCCCGGGATGTGCGGCCGGAACGGCTCTCTTCTCTTGATGGGGCCTGATGTCATTTCCCAAGTCCTTCAATGGTATAGGCAAGGGGCCGGTACTGCATCTTCTTGATGACCTGCGCCAGTCCGAGTGCCACGGTGTTGATGGGTGCATCTGCCATGTTGATGTCCAGCTTGGTCTCCTCGCCGAGCATTTCGGCAAGTCCCTCCTCCTGGCAGGCACCGCCCGTCAGGAACAGTCCGTGCCGGTAAATATCGGCGGAAAGCTCCGGAGGCGTTCTCTCCAGAAGAACCTTGACGTTGTCGACGATCGTGCGGAAGCTGTCCTTGAGCGTATTCTCCACGAAATCATGTGAAAGCGTGCGCTCCATCGGAAGTCCGGTGACGATGTCGCGGCCGTAAACGGTGCAGACGCCGCTTCCGATCGTTCCCTCCTCCTTCGAACCGAAGGAGAGACGGACGGTCTCCGCCGTCTTCATGCCGATGACGAGATTGTATTCCCGGCGGACCGCGCTCACGATGTTCGCGTCAAACTGATGGCCGCCCACCTTGATGAGCTTGGACAGCACAATGCCGCCGAGGGACAGGATGGAGATCTCGGTGGTGTCGTATCCGACATCCACGACGAGAACGCCCTGCGCATTCTTGACGTCGATGCCAAGGCCCAGACCGTCGGCGAGCGCCTTCTCCACGACCATGATGCGGCGCGCCTTGATGCCGGCATCCTCGATCAGGTCATAGAAGGCTCTTCGTTCCACCTCGGTGACATCCGTCGGAACCGCCACGAAGAAATCCGCGGGATGCAGCGCTCCCCGCTGCTCGTCCCGCATGAAGGATTTCATCAGAAGCTCCATGTTGTGGATGTCGGCGATGACGCCGTTTCCGATCGGGTTGCTGACCCGGATGTTGGCGGGGGCACGCTCGAACATTTCATAGGCGTTGTCCCCGTAGGCGATCATGGTCTTCTTGTTCTTGACCGCGATCATGTTCTTCTGAACCAGAATCTTGTCACTGGCCGCGTTGTAAATCTTGATATTGCAGGTGCCGAGGTCCACGGCATAGGCGTTGCTGATAACGCCCGGATCATGGAACTCCTCCTGCTCACGTACTTCGCCGGGTCCCCGGCGTCTTCTGCCAAATAAAGACATAATGAAAACTTACCTCTTTGAAATCTGCAGCTGTCCCGCCTCTTTCATGCTGTAGTAGCAGCGGTCTCCCACAATGATGTGGTCCAGAAGCGGAATCTCGAGAAGATCTCCCACCTCCGAAAGACGCCTTGTCAGCCGGATATCCTCTCCGGACGGCGAAGGATCCCCGCTCGGATGGTTGTGCATCACCAGCACCGCGGATGCCCCGGCCTGCAGGGAGCGGATAAAGACATCCCGCGGCGAACAAAGGGACGCATTCACCGTGCCGATGGTCAGCGTCTCCTCGCGGATGACGGCATGCCTTGCATCCAGAAGAAGGAGCATGACCCGCTCCTGCGTCTCGTGCCGGAGCGACTCCATGTAACAGGCCGCAACCTGTGCCGGATCCTCGCAGACAAGCCGTCCGCCTCTTGCCGCCTCCGCTGCGAGCCTTTTCGAAAGCTCCAGAAGGCACTGGATCTGAATGGCCTTCACCCTCCCGATGCCGGGAAGACTTCTCAGCTCTTCCATGCTCAGCCGGTGGAGAACGGCGAGCGAATCTCCGTCTCCGTCATGAAGGCTTAAGATCCTCTTGGCAAGCGCAAGGACCGGCTCTCCCTTCGTTCCGGAGCGCAACAGGACTGCCAGGAGCTCCGCATTGGAAAGGGACTCTCTTCCGTGAGAAAGAAATCTCTCGTACGGCATCTCCGGGCTGCTGCATTTGTGTTCTTTTTTCATCTGACCTCTTTCCGGGCCTCTCCGGGATCAGAAGTCAGAGTTTATTGTAGCGACTTGTCCCCCGTTAATCAAGGTTTACCAGTCCGCGGTCCAGCATGTTCTGAAGGGTCTTCAGAATGCCGAGCTTGGCATGCGGCCAGGTCAGTCCGCCCTGGAAAAACACGGTATAGGGCTCGCGGAGCGGTCCGTCCGCGGAAAGCTCGATGGACGAGCCGGAAACAAATGCCCCCGCCGCCATGATGACATCGGAATCGTATCCCGGCATGGGCGCCGGCTCGCAGGATACGAAGCTGTCCACCGGAGATGCCGCCTGAATGCCCTGGCAGAAGGCGATGACGCCCTCCGGTTTTCCGAAGGTGATGGCCTGAATGATGTCATGACGGTCCTCGCTTCCGTTCGGAAGAACGTCGAAGCCGAGCTTTTCATAGAGGTTTGCGGCAAGAATCGCGCCCTTTAGCGCGCTTGCCGTCACGATCGGTCCCATGAAAAAGCCCTGGAAGAACTGCGGGAGAAGGTCCAGCGAGGCACCGACCTCCTTGCCGAGGCCGGGACTCGTCAGCCGGACTGCCGCGTTGGCGACGCACTCCGCCTTTCCGGCAATGTAGCCGCCGATGGGAGCGAGGCCGCCGCCCGGGTTCTTGATGAGCGAACCGACGCACATGTCCGCGCCGACATCGGTGGGCTCCTTTTCCTCCGTAAATTCGCCGTAGCAGTTGTCGACCATGCAGAGGATGTCCGGGCGGAGACTCTTCATGAACGAAATGGCTTCTCCGATGGCGTCCACGGAGAGGGTGCGCCTTGCCTGATAGCCCTTGGAGCGCTGAATGGTGACGAGGTGGATGCGGTGCTCCGTATCCTCGGTCAGAGCCTTCCGGAGGCCCTCGAAATCAAAGCTTCCGTCTGCCAAAAGATCGACCTGCTGATAATGGATGCCGTATTCCGCCAAAGATCCGCGGGAGGGACGGATGCCGATGACCTCCTCCAGCGTATCGTACGGCTTTCCGGCCGCACTCAGAAGCGTCTGGCCGGGGCGAAGGTTCGACATCAGCGCGAGCGCGAGCGCATGAGTTCCGCAGGTGATCTGCGGCCGGACCAGTGCATCCTCCGTGTGAAAATACAGCGAGTAAACCTTCTCCAGGCCTTCACGGCCGATGTCATCGTAGCCGTATCCCGTGGTGCCCTTTAAGCTCGCCTCGCCGATGTGGGCCTCCTGCATGGCGGCGATGATCCGGAGCTGGTTGAACTCCGCCATCTGGTCAATGGCATCAAAACGGCCGCGCAGGCTCTCCAGAACGGGCGCGGCAAAGTTCAGCACCCGGTCGGAAATTCCGAGACTTCCGTATACATCATGTTCGTGTTTCTGAAATTCACTCGTAGTTTTCAGCATAGCTTTCCTTTTCTTTCCTGTTTTGCAACGGTTCCGTACAGATCAATTCTGACGCAAACGGACAGCCTTCCGGGATATTATTTCCAGAATTGATCTGTGCGGAACGCTGACTTTTTTAATTTTCTCCGAACCGCTCCCGCACGGTTTTCTCCATCGCGTCCAGCATTTCCCCGGGAGAGCCGAACGCGTCCCGGTTTACCCAGACAACATTCCTTTCCCTGCGGAACCATGTGAGCTGGCGCTTTGCAAAATGCCTTGTCTGAAGCTTGATCTGCGAAACGGCCTCCTCCAGCGTTTCCTCCCCGTCGAGGTACTGGAGGAGCTGCCTGTAGCCAAGGCCCTGCATGGAGACATCGCGGGAAGTAAACCCCTCTGCGCGCAGGCGCTTCACCTCCTCCAGAAGCCCCTCTTCCATCATCCTGTCCACGCGAAGGTCAATGCGCCGGTAGAGCTTCTCCCGGTCCATCGTAAGGACGAAATACACCGCATCGTAAGCGGCCGGACGACTTCTCTGCTCTTTGTTGTGATCGGAGATCTTCTCTCCGGTTTCACGGGAGAACTCCAGAGCCCGGATGACGCGCTTGATGTTGTTCGGGTGGATGGCCGCCGCGGATTCCGGATCCCTTTCCTGCAGGAGGCGGTACAGGCTCTCCGCGCCTTCCCGGGCGGCCTTTTCCTCCAGCATGGCGCGGAAGCCGGAATCCTCTCGGGTTTCGGTAAAATCAATGTCATAGAGAAGCGCCTGAATATAGAAGCCGGTGCCGCCGACGAGAATCGGGAGACGCCCTTCCCTGCGGATTCTCTCTTCCGCCTCTTTGGCCATTTTCTGGAAGCGGACCACGTTCCAGTCCTCGGAAGGATCCGCCACGTCAATCAGCTCGTGCGGGATACCCTGCATCTCTTCTTTGGTAATCTTGGCGGAACCGATGTCCATTCCGCGGTAAACCTGCATGGAGTCCGCAGAGATGATGCTGCCGTTCATGCGCTTCGCAAGCCCGACGCCTGCCTCGCTCTTTCCGCTCGCCGTCGGCCCGGCAATGATAACTAATTTATTTTTCATGACATTTATACCAATCCGTGAAGACAAAGCGCTTCCGTCAGACAATCCGCTTGAATTTGCGCTCGATTTCCTGCTTCGACAGAACGATCATGGTCGGCCTTCCGTGCGGGCAGTGATACGGATTGTCGAGCGACAAAAGCTCATCAATGAGCGCCTTTGCCTCTTCCGGAGACTGACGCATGTTGCCCTTGACAGCGGCCTTGCAGGACATGGACGCAATCTTGTACAGAATGGCTGCCGGGGTTCCGCTCATCCGGGAATCCAGAATTTCGTCCAGAATCTCCCGAAGAAGGGCGTCCGGCTCGTTGGCATAGAGCTCCATCGGAACGGCGCGGACGGCATAGGAATTCTCGCCGAAGGCTTCGATTTCATAGCCCATCCGGGTAAAGGAATCCATGTACTGAAGAAGAGCCGCCTCTTCCCTGCCGGACAGGGTGAGAATGATCGGCGGCGCCAGAAGCTGCGAGGCCGCGGCCTCGTTCTGCTCCTTCGAGAGCCGCCGCATCAGGCGCTCGAAATTGACCTTCTCGTGCGCGGCATGCTGATCGATCATCAGCATCTTGTCCTGAAATTCCACGATCCAGTAGGTGTCAAAAATCTGCCCGATGATCCGGTAACGGTCCGCGTGATCCGCGCGCAGGATGTGGTACTCGCGGTTTCCGTAGAGATCCTCCGCAAAATCATCCTTCACGCTCTGCCGGAACATGGCCTCGAGATCCCCGGAAAGAGCGGAAGCCTCCTGCTCCTTCTGGAGCTTTTCCGCCGCCTTCGGATCAGGAAGTGCGGCCTCCTCGATAAAACTCGCCTGTTCATAGCGGCCTTTGGGCTCTTCCACCGCC
>DAIMKA010000003.1:22421-27044 GCA_036721955.1 Lachnospiraceae bacterium
AAGTGGTCCTGCCCTTTCCGGATTTTGAGGACCGGTTGTCAGACAAATCCTGTGACGGAGGGGCCGTCAAAGAGGAAACGGCCCCTCTCGCCTTTTCCTCAAAGGGCTCCACATGCGTCTGGGCTTTCTCTGCCGCTTCGCGCGCCCGTTCCTCTTCGTTCCTCCGCCGGTTCTCTTCCGCCTGCGTGTCAAGCGTCGCCCGCGGGATCAGCTCAATGCGGTGGAGCGTTCCGTGAACGGATTCATTCAGAAAATCGAAAATCCGCTTCGGGTCCTGGAAACGGACCTCCATCTTGGAGGGATGCACATTGACGTCAATCTCCTGCGCAGGGAGCTTCACATACACGATGGCAAAAGGAAAGCGGTGCTGCATGAGATCCGTGCGGTAGCCTTCCTCCAGTCCCCTGGAGAGGACGTCGCTCTTTAAGATTCTTCCGTTGACAAAGAAAATCTCACAGTTTCTGCTGGAGCGCGAGAACTCCGGTCTTCCGAGAAAACCGTTCAGGACAAGCGTTCCGTCCTCCGAGGTCTGGGAAACCGGTATGACGGAATTCGACATCTCGCGGCCGTAGATCCGGTAAATCAGCTCCTTGATGTTGCCGTTTCCGGTGGTGTGAAGCTTCTCCTGATTGTTCACGCGGTAGTGGAACGAAATATCCGGATGGGACAGGGCAAGATGCTCGACCAGATCCGTCACGGCGCCTGCCTCCGTCTGCGGTGTTTTCAGAAACTTGCGTCGGACGGGGACGTTGTAGAACAGGTCCCGCACGATGACAGAGGTTCCGTCCGGGGCACCGATTTCGGTGATCTCAAGCGGCGTCACATCCTTGGCCTTCGTCTCGTCCGAAAGGCCGGGCACCACGTCATTGACGGCGCGGATGCCGACGAGGGAGTCCCTTGTCTTGGTGATCATTTCCACTTTGGAGACCGCTGCAATGGACGACAGCGCCTCCCCGCGGAAGCCCAGGCTGTGCAGGCTCGAAAGGTCCTCCGCCTCCGTGATCTTGCTCGTTGCGTGGCGGCGGAAGGCCTTCGTGATCTGCGAGGGCTCAATGCCGCTTCCGTTGTCCGTCACGCGGATGAGGTCGATGCCTCCGTTTTTGATCTCCACCGTGACGGCAGTGGCTCCGGCGTCGATGGAATTCTCCGCGAGCTCCTTGACCACGTTGACGGGCCGCTCCACGACCTCTCCGGCCGCGATGCGGTTGATGGTGTCCGAACTCAGTACATGAATTTCTGCCATTGCCATTATTTTCCTGTTGCCTCCCAGCGGTTCTTCAGCTCCGACTGCAGCCGGTAGAGCGTGTTCAGCGCGTCCATGGGCGTCATGTTGGTGACATCCAGCTCCTCGAGCTCCTTCAGCACGTCGTTTTCCTGCACGGTATCGAACAGCGTCATCTGGTTGAGATCCACATCGTCGTAGTGCGGAACCTTTGCGGACTTTCCGGACTCTCCTGCCTTGACCTCGATGGACTGGATTTTCTCCGTGATGTCATTGTCCGAGAGCTGGCGGACGATTTCCTTGGCGCGCTCGATGACCATGTCCGGGATTCCGGCAAGGCGTGCCACCTGAATGCCGTAGGAGCGGTCCGCGCCGCCCTTGATGATCTTGCGGAGGAACACAATGTCGTCGCCCTTCTCGCGGACGGCCACGCAGTAGTTGTTGACACTGCTGATCTTGCCCTCGAGCTCCGTCAGCTCATGATAGTGCGTGGCAAACAGCGTTTTGGCCCCGAGAATCTTGCGGTTTGCGATGTACTCAATGACCGCCCAGGCGATGGAGAGTCCGTCGAAGGTCGATGTACCGCGCCCGATTTCGTCCAGAATCAGGAGAGATTTCGGCGTTGCGTTCCTGAGAATGTTCGCGACCTCGTTCATCTCCACCATGAAGGTCGACTGCCCGCTTCCCAGGTCGTCCGATGCCCCGACGCGGGTGAAAATCCGGTCCACGACGCACAGATCCGCCGAGGCCGCCGGCACAAAGCTTCCGATCTGACTCATGAGAACGATGAGCGCCACCTGACGCATGTAAGTCGATTTTCCGGCCATGTTGGGACCGGTGATGACCGCGATGCAGTCCTTTTTGCTGTCAAGGATCGTGTCGTTGCAGACGAAATCGCCCGGCATCATTCTCTCGACGACGGGGTGTCTTCCGTCCTTGATCTTAATGATTCCCTTGTCGTTGAGCTTCGGGCGGACATACCCGTTCCGCTCCGCGACAAGGGAGAGAGACGCGTAGACGTCCAGGAAGGCAACAGCCTTCGCCGCTTTCTGGATTTCCTCCACGCGCCCCGCGATCTCCTTCCGGAGCTTGTCGAATTCTTCGTATTCCAGGTCGTTGAGCTTGTCCTCCGCGCCGAGGATCCTGGCTTCGAGGTCCTTCAGCTGGGGCGTCGTGTAGCGCTCGCTCCCGACCAGGGTCTGTTTTCTCTCGAAATAATCCGGAACCAGATCCTTGAAGGAATTCGTCACCTCGAAGAAGTAGCCGAAGACGTTGTTGTACTTCACCTTGAGGTTCTTGATGCCGGTGGATTCCTTCACCTCTTCTTCCATCTTCGCGAGAAGCTGACGGCTGCCCGTCTTCGCCTCACGGAAGGAATCGATGTCGGCATTGTAGCCTTTTTTGATGATGCCGCCCTCCTTCATGGCAAGCGGCGGGTCGTCATCGATGGCCTGCTCCAGACGGTCGACCAGTGCGTCAAAATCGCCGAGGTCCTCCCGGATGCGGACGAGTTCCTTTGTGTCAAAATCCTGCAGCACCTGGCGGACCGGGCGCACCATGCGAAGCGATTCGCGGAATGCCACGAGGTCCCTCGGATTGGCGCTGCCGTAGCTGATTTTGGTGAGGAGCCGCTCCAGGTCATAGACAGGGCTTAAGTACTCCCGGATTTCATCGCGGTCCACGCTGTTCTCCGAGAGAGCCTGTACGGCATCGAACCGCTTCTCGATTTCCTCCGCGTCAATCAAAGGCTGCTCCAGAAACTGATGAAGAAGACGTGCGCCCATGGCGGTCTTCGTCCTGTCCAGAACCCAGAGGAGGGAGCCGTGTACCTTTTTCTCCCGGAGGGTCTCCGTCAGCTCGAGATTCCGTCTCGTCGCGGTGTCCAGCAGCATGTATTTGCCGGAAAGATAGGCGTCGATCCTCGTGATGTTCGACAGATCGTTCATCTGCGTGTCGTAGAGATAACGCATCAGCGCGCCGCAGGCAAGCGTCGCGGCCTTGAGGTCGTCGATGCCGAGGGCCAGCATGCTGGAAACCCTGAAATGCTTCAGGAGAATCTGGCGGCAGTCGTTCTCCCCGAAATAGTGCGCGTCCAGCGTGTTGATGACGATGGAGAGGCGGTTCCGGAGATCCTCAATGTCGATGCCGCTCATCATAAAGGCCTCGTTGCAGACAATCTCCGAGGGCATGTACTTCTGAATCTCGTCCAGCACCTTCTGGCTGCCGCACACCTGCGTCGCGTAGAAGTCTCCCGTGGAAATGTCGCTGACGGCAAGGCCGCTGGTGCACGTCCCCGCGTCGTAGAAAATGGCCATGATGTAATTGTTCTTGTGCTCGTCCAAAGTCTCCGGGCTGACATTGGTGCCCGGGGTCACGATCCTTGTGACCTCGCGCTTTACCAGACCTTTGGCAAGCTTCGGGTCCTCCACCTGCTCGCAGATGGCAACGCGGTACCCCTTTTCCACGAGCTTTGCAATGTAAATATCCACCGCGTGGAACGGAATGCCGCACATCGGTGCGCGTTCGTTCAGGCCGCAGGACTTTCCGGTCAGCGTCAGCTCCAGCTCCTTCGATGCGATCTCGGCGTCGTCGAAGAACATTTCATAGAAATCGCCCAGCCGGTAGAACAGAAGGCACTCCGGGTGCGCCTGCTTCGTGCGCAGGTACTCCTGCATCATCGGCGATACATCTTCGATTTTCGGAAATGACATAGATTTTGACTCCAAATCTGTAATGATTCCGCCCTGCTCCCCGGCAGGGCAAAATTCGGGATCCCCGGTTCAGTATCCCCGTACATTCTCCCGAAGGACGGTCCCGAAGTAATAAAAATTCCGGCACTCATCCAGCGTCACGTCATAGAAGTGCCCGATCATGGAGGCATCGCCCTTCACGTGAACAATGATGTTGTTCGAAAGGCGGCAGGTGATGTACTGCGGATCCTGCGTGTTGACCTCCTCGGCAAGGGCCGTCATGGTTTTCCCGGCAAGGGCACCCGCGCGGTTTCGCGCGCTCTCCTGCACGGCGGCAAGGATCCGGTCAAAGCCCTCCTGGACTTCTTCCTTCGGAACCTGCTCCATGGAGGCGGCAGGCGTTCCCTTCCGCGGGGAATAGATGAAGGTGTAGGCGTTGTCGAAGCCGACCCGCCGGATGACGTCCACGGTATCGTCCACGTCCTTTTTCGTCTCGCCGGGGAATCCCGCGATGATATCCGTCGTGATGGCGGCATCCGGGATCATGGCGCGGATTTCCTCCGCCCTCTCCATGAACTGCTCCCTGGTATAGCGGCGGTTCATTCTCCGGAGAATCTCGTTGGAGCCGGACTGGAGCGGGAAGTGGATGTGGCGCGCGATGTTCGGGTGGTCCCGGATCACCTCGAGGACGTCCGTTCCCATATCCTTGGG
>DAIMKA010000004.1:0-17932 GCA_036721955.1 Lachnospiraceae bacterium
GATCTCCTTTTCCCGCAATTTCGGAAAGGAGGCCGCAATGTATGCGGGCCTCGAGCACGCAAAAGGCGACTATGTGGCCGTGATGGATGCAGACCTTCAGGATCCGCCGTCGCTCCTTCCGGAAATGTTCGGCTATCTCTGGGACGGCTATGATCAGGCTGCGACGAGAAGAGTGACGAGGAAGGGAGAACCACCGATCCGCTCTTTCTTCGCAAGGCAGTTCTATAAGCTGATTAATAAGTTTTCGAAGACGGAAATCGTGGACGGTGCGAGGGATTTCCGTCTGATGAAGCGCTGCGTGGTGGATGCAATTCTCTCGGTGAAGGAATACAACCGCTTCTCGAAGGGCATTTTCGAGTGGGTAGGCTTCCGGACCCGCTGGATTGAGTTCGAGAACGTGGAGCGCAGGTACGGAGAGACCAAGTGGTCCTTCTGGAAGCTCTTCGTCTATGCGATGGACGGAATCGTGGCGTATTCGACGGTACCGCTTGCCATGGCGGCGTTCGTCGGCGTTCTGTTCTGTGTCATTGCGTTCCTGATGATCGTATTTGTCATTGTCCGGAAGCTTCTGATGGGAGATCCCACGAGCGGATGGCCGAGCATGGTCTGCATCATTCTGATGGTGAGCGGCATTCAGCTGCTGTGCCTTGGCGTGATCGGACAGTATCTGTCCAAAACCTATCTGGAAGTGAAGAACCGCCCGATTTACATCACAAAGGAAGAACTTGACTGATGAAGCAGACTACAAACCGACGACAATCCGTGCGGCGCATTGCCGCGCTGGAAATGCCGCTTGCCGGCATTCTGATTCAGACACTGATTTACGCGTGGCTGTGGTTTTCGATCTATTATCCGCTGGTGCGGCTGCGGCTGAAATTCTGGCTGAACGGGCACATCCTGGTGCTCCTTTTATATTTCGTGCTGCTCCTGTTCCTGACGAAAACCTACGGCGGCATGGATGTGGGATACCAGAAACCGTTTGACGTCAGCCTGTCGCAGATTTTCTCGCTTTTGATCGTCAATGGCTTCACGTATCTGCAGGATTCGCTGCTGCGCAACTGGCTGCTGCCGCTCGGATGGGCTCTGCTGGCAACACTGGTTCAGATCGGGTTTGCGGTGCTGTGGATCCGGATTTCCGACCGGGTTTATCACAAGGTTTTTCCGCCGACGAAGCTCCTTCTGGTCTATGGCGAGCGGAACGCGGAGTCGATCCTGCAGAAATTCGCAAGCCGACCGGAAAAGTACGATGTCACCAGGACGGTCTGCATTTCCGAGGGCGTGGAGAAAATCAAACGGGAAATTCTCGAATCCGGCGGAATGGCGGTCGTTCTGTGGGATATTCCTACCATGGACCGGAATGAGCTGATGAAGTTCTGCTACGCGAACGGAGTGCGGCAGTACATGATGCCGAAGATTACGGATGTTCTGGTCAAGGGATCGACGCAGCTCCATCTGTTCGATACGCCGATCTATCTGACGAAGGAATATGCGCTGACCTTCGGAGAGCGGTTCTGCAAGCGGGCGGTGGACATTGTCTGTGCACTGATTCTTCTGGTTCTGACATCGCCGTTTTTCCTCATCACGGCGATTCTGATCCGACTGTATGATCATGGCCCCGTGTTTTACAAGCAGGTGCGCTGCACGCTGAATCAGAAAGAGTTCAGGATCATCAAGTTCCGCAGCATGAAGGTGGATGCGGAAAAGGACGGTGTGGCCCGCCTTGCCTCGGAACATGACGACCGCATCACACCTGTGGGACATTTCATCCGCAAGACACGGATTGATGAGCTTCCGCAGCTGATCAACATTCTGAAAGGCGAGATGTCGTTCATCGGTCCCAGACCAGAACGGCCGGAGATCATTGCCCAGTACATGGAAGAGATGCCGGAGTTTGCCTACCGCATGAAGGTCAAGGCAGGGCTTGCCGGGTATGCACAGGTCTACGGCAAATACAACACGACGCCTTATGACAAGCTGAAGCTGGATCTGACCTACATTCAGAACTATTCTCTCGGCCTGGATCTGAAGCTGATGCTCCTGACGCTGAAGATTGTCTTCACGCCGGAGGCAACGGAAGGCGTGGCGGACGGACAGGTAACGGCAATGCAGGAGAACCCCGCGGAGAAGGCGGCACCGGACAAGGAAGCCTTGGTGAATGTGAAAGAGGCGGAGGCGCCGGAAAAGGCTTCCCCGGCAGATGCGAAGAGGACAGAAGTACCGAAAGAGTCTGCCTCTGCAGCACCGCGGGAAACGCCGGACGGGGGAGTTTCGTGATGGAGCACAGGACAGAACGGATGCCGGCCCACATGGAGGAAACCGTCAACCGAAGGAGCCTCTGGCTGCGGCTTCGGAAGGCTCTGTGGTGGATTCCGGCCTGCACGGTGATCGGAACACTTGCGGCGGTGGTAATTTATACCGGACTGTGGCTCCGGCTGAGCGGGCAGAGGCAGTACCGGCAGACCTCCAAATACTATCTGACCTTTGGAAATGACGCTGCGGGGAATCCGCAGGACTACTACAACGATTACACCTGGAATGATCTTATCTTCTCGGTTCCTGCGATTTCGCAGGTCATCGAAGCGGAGCTTCCGGACGGGATGGACATGGAAACGGCGCGGCAGGACATTGAAGCGCAGATTCTCTCGGATGTCCGGGTGCTGACCATTCAGGTGACGGACAAGGATCCGCAGAATGTGCAGGAGCTGACGAATGCGGTGCAGGATGCCCTCGTGCGTTACGGCCACACGGCAGAGGAGTTTCAGAGAATCGAGTATCTGTCCTCCGGAGACGTGGAGCAGGTAGTGGTGACGGACCGGAGCCGGAACGCGGGGATACTGGGAGGACTTCTCGGATTCCTGATCAGTGCGGCAGCGCTGTGGATCTGTGAACTGCTCAATGACGGCGTGTATTGTCCGGAGGATGCGGCAAGGCGCTACGGACTTCCGGTGCTGCTGGTTGTCGCCGATGAGAGTGAGAGCAGCCGCAGACTGCGCGGGAACAGAAAAGCAAAGAAGCATGCCGCTTCCGGAGCGGAAAACAGCGAGGGAAAAGAAGACGGCCTCCCGGCCTTCCTGAAAGAAGAAAACCGCAGGGAGGCAGCGGAGCTCCTTGCCCGGTATCCGAAAGGCGTGCGGATTGTGTCGGAGGATCCGGAGCTTACAAAGAAGGCGGAAGAGAGGCTGCAGACGCAGTTCGGAATCCCTGTCTGCGGAGCGGAAAACGGGACTGTCCTTGCGGCGGTTCCTTTCGGAAAGGCAAATGGAACCGGAACGGATCATCTGCTGACACAGAGAAAGGCCAGGAAGGAAGAAACAGCGGGCCTGATTCTGATGGATGCGGATGGAACATTTCTGAAGAAATATTATGGACGAAAATAAGGTTTACAACCGGATTGACGAGCGGAATCCGGATCAGACAGGCGGGAAGGGCAAAGTCTTGCTGGAGGTCCTGGTGGCCGCCGTGCAGGAGAATGACATCACGCTGGCGGATCACATGAATCTGTCCACGGAGGCAGTGATCTGCAACCAGTGTCAGGAGGTCTCCTACCGCGAGTTCGAGCGGAAGGGACGCCTGATCCGGACACTGGCGTTCAATGAGCGCGGGGTCGGACGCAACCGGAACAATGCGCTGATGCGTGCGGATGCGGAATATGTGCTGTTCGCCGATGAGGACATTGTCTACGACGATGATTACGAGAGCAGCGTTCTGAAGGCATTTCAGGAGAATCCGCAGGCGGATATTCTGATGTTCAATGTGAAGGCCGTAGAGGGCCGCAGAACCTATGAGAACCGGAAGGTCCGCAGAGTCCGCTGGTACAATTACGGACGTTACCCGACCTATGCCATGGCGGCAAGGCTTGACAGCCTGCGCCGGGCGAATGTGTGGTTTTCCCTGCTCTTTGGCGGCGGGGCCCGGTACTCGAACGGAGAGGACAGTCTGTTCATTCACGACTGTCTGGAGAAGGGACTGAAAATCTGGGCGGTTCCGGTCGGAATCGGCCATGAGGAGGCAAGAGAGAACGCATCCTCCACATGGTTTTCCGGATACAACGAGAAATTCTTCTATGACAGAGGCGTTCTTTACCACTACCTGTACGGACATTTGCAGAGCTGCATGGCCCTGCGCTTTCTCCTTGCGCACAGGAAGACCATGTGCGTGCAGATTCCGGTCCGCCGGGCGTATCGTATTATGAGAGAGGGAATGAAGGAAGCCTGAAATGGTGCTCTACCTGCTGATCGCGGCAGCTGCGGTGGCGGCTGCCGCCGTTGTGAATAAAACGGAAGGTATGGGAAGAGGAAGCCGCGGCATGCTTCTGCAGAAAACCTGCCTCGGCCTGATCGCGCTGATTCTGATTCTTCCTGCGGTTCTTCGGCAGGAAACCGGCAATGATTACCTGCGGTATGTGGAATTCTTCCATCTCGCGTCGATCGATGCCTACGTGCCGACGGAGGCGGGCTTCAACTGGCTGGCGAAGCTTCTCTACGGGCTCTGCGGATATGAGAATTATCTGCTGATCTTTGCGGTCTATGCGGTGCTGACCATCCTTTTGATGCTGGCGGTCATCCGGAGGCAGGCGGAGAATTTCTGCTTCTCCTTTTTTCTGTTCATGATGTTCGGGTATTATTACCAGAGCTTCAATACCATGCGGTATTACTTCGCACTCTCTCTTGCGCTGGCGGCGATGACCTGTCTCCTGAAGAGAAATTACGCGGGCTTTGTCGCCCTGGTTCTTCTGGCGTCCCTTTTTCACAAGTCAGCACTGGTGACGATTGTTCTGTATCCGCTTGCCATGCACAGGTGGAGGAAGGGAGAGCTCGCGGCAGGGGCGGCTCTTGGCGCGGCGGTGCTCCTTTTTCACGAGAAGGCATTGAACCTTCTGCTGGCGCTGTATCCTTCCTGGGAGGGAACCGTGGACCTGGCAGCAGGAACCAGTGTCTCCTGGGTCAACATCGCGCGCTGCATGGCGGTGCTCCTTCTGGCACTGCTGGTGCAGAGGCGCACGGAGGAGAGGCTGCAGTCAGAAAAGGAGCATCCTTTCAGAGGAGAAAAACAGAGAAGGCCGGCGCAGAAAGTCACAGAGGAAAATATACTGGAAACGGCACAGACGGATTCCGGGGAAAAACGGAAGCAGGAAAAGACAAGCAGAACACAGTCTGCGGCCGGACGGGGAGCGGCGCTTTGCGAAAGGGAGCTTACGCTGTACCGGAACAGCACCTGTTTCGGACTCCTTCTCTATGTGTTCGGCTGGTTCATTCCGGAGATCTCGCGAATCTGCTATTACCTGACCTTCACGCAGATCTTCTATCTTCCGATGCTGCTTGCCCGTATTCCGGAAGAGGGAAGAGGACGGAAGGAGAAAAGACTTCTGACCGTGCTGGTGATTCTGGCGGCAATGCTGTTTTTCGCACTGTTTCTCAGAACCGCTTACCGGGACACGATCAAAATTCTCCCTTATAAGAGTTTTCTGTTTCACGATTTGAACCGGACCCCGTCCGCCAGCGTCGGAGGAAAATGAACACACCCTTTTTTAGTATCATCACACCAAGCTTTCATGCGGGACCGCGGCTCCGGAAAACCATGGAGAGCATCCTGTCACAGACCTTTTCGGATTACGAGGTCATTGTGAAGGACGCGGGCTCCGAAGATGGGAGCATTGAGGCTCTGCCGCGGGATGGAAGAATCCGCCTCATTCAGGAGAAGGACAGGGGGATTTATGACGGCATGAATCAGGCGATTGCCGCGGCAAAAGGAGAATATCTGTATTTCCTGAACTGCGGCGATACCCTGCACGCACCGGACGTATTGGAGAAGACGGCGGAGGACATCCGAAAGGCGGAGGAACAGGAGGACACATCCGTCGGAATGCAGACGGAAACTTCAGGACGTGGGACGCAGCATACGTGTCCGGAGCACCGGAGAGCAGAAAGATCCGGCGGACGGATTTTCTATGGTGATGTCCTGGAAGAGAAGACCGGGCAGCGCGCCGCGGCCAAGCCGGAGATGACGCATTTTGCCATGTACCGGAATCTTCCCTGCCATCAGGCGTGCTTCTACTCCAGAGATCTGTTCGAGACGAGAGCCTTTGACCTTCACTACCGCGTGCGGGCCGACTATGAGCATTTTCTGTGGTGCGTGATCTGCCGCGGTGCGAAGACGGTGGCAATGAACCGGATCATTGCGGATTACGAGGGCGGAGGCTTTTCCGAGACGAAGGAAAACCGGGAGCTGTCTGCAAGAGAGCACCGGGAAATTACGGAGCGGTATTTTACGAAAAAGGAAGTGCGGCTGTTCCGCGCGGCGATGATTCTGAGCCTGCAGCCGGTTCGGGAGAAGCTGGCGTCTTCCCCGCACACCGCGGCGTGCTATGATTGGGTGAAAGACAGAATCTATCATAAGAAATAAAGAGGCAGACAAACCGGCCGCCGCGGAGATTCATGTTCCGCTCGTTTTCGCGAAATTTTCCCGCAGTGGTGCGGAAGGCCTGCAGAGAAACAGGATATTGGGAAAGAATGAGAGTTTTATGGCTTTGTAATATTATGCTGCCCGTTTTTGCAAAGGCGGAGGGACTTCCCTCGTCCAACCGGGAAGGGTGGCTGACAGGAAGCTTTCATCGTCTGGTCAACGAGAAGGTGGAGGCGGGAAAGAGTGAAAATCTGATTGAGCTCGGAGTCTGTGTTCCTGTTCCGGAGCAGCTGGCCGGCTGCCGGAGAGAGATTGAAGGCGCGGTGTTCTACGGATATACCGAGAATCTGGACACGCCGGAGGTTTATGACGGGAGCCTGGTGGAGCGTTTTCTGGAGATTCTGGAGGATTTCAAGCCGGATATGGTGCATATTTTCGGCACGGAGTTTCCTCATTCCCTGGCAATGGTCCGCGCCTTTCAGCGTCCGGAGAGGACGCTGGTCGGGATTCAGGGTCTGTGCGGGGCGATCGCGGATTCCTATATGGCGGAGCTCCCGTACCGGGTGCAGCGGTCCCGGACCTTCCGTGACATCGTGCGCCGCGACTCTTTGAGGGAGCAGCAGGAGAAATTCCGCCTGCGCGCGGAGAATGAGCGCAGCACGATCCGGGAGGCACTGCACATCACCGGGCGGACCTCGTTTGACCGGGAGGGAACCTCTGCCATCCATCCGGAGGCGGTTTACCATCTGATGAATGAAACGCTCCGGCCGGAATTCTATGAGGGTCGCTGGGATCTCAACGGGGTCGAGAAGCACAGTATTTTCTTAAGCCAGGGAGATTATCCGCTGAAAGGCTTTCATTTTGTGCTGCAGGCGATGCCGAAGATTCTGGAGGAGTACCCGGACGCGAAGCTCTATGTGGCCGGCAATTCCATCATCGGGAACGTCGGCGGCAGGATTCCCGCGAAAAAGCTGCCTTCCACGCTGTGGATTACCGCCTATGGACGGTATCTGAAGAAGCTGATCCGCGAGGGGCATCTGGAAGGGCATGTCATCATGCTGGGGTCTCTTTCCGCGGAAGAGATGAAGGCGCAGTTCGTAAAAAGTCACGTATTCGTCTGTCCGTCCGTGATGGAGAATTCACCGAATTCCCTGTGCGAGGCGATGCTGCTCGGAATGCCGGTGGTGGCCGCGAAGGTGGGCGGCATCGGCGATCTCGTGGAAAACGGTGCGGAGGGCCTGCTGTTTTCGTGCGGGGATTCGCAGGCCATTGCCGAGGACGTCTGCAATCTGTTCGAAAACGATCAGTTCGCCTGCCGTCTCGCCAGTGCGGCGCATAAGGAGGCCGTTGTCCGCCACAATCCGCACACGAATTATCTGCGCCTTCTGGAAATTTACCGCAGTATCTGTACGTAAAAGGAGGAAGCCGCGATGCCGCTTACGGTAACCTTTGTGTCCAACTACATCAACCACCATCAGATTCCGTTCTGCGAGGCTCTGCGAAGCCGGATCGGCAGCGGATTTGTTTTCGTGCAGATGGAAGAGATGGAACAGGAGCGGCGGAATATGGGGTGGAAGGACCGCTCCGGAGAGCTGGACTGGGTCCTGAAGTGGAGTGAGGACAGGAAGGAAGCGGAGCGGGAGATCATGTCCTGTGACATCCTGATTGCCGGATGGGTCCCGGAGATCCAGGAACTTCTCGCGAAAAGACTGCGGATTCACCGGCCTGTTTTTCAGATCAGTGAGAGAATTTACAAGGACGGCCAGTGGAAGGCCGTCTCGCCGCGGGGACTTGTCAGCAAGTACCGGGCATTTACGCAGTTTCGGAAGGAGCCTTATTTCCTTTTGTGCGCAGGGGCCTATGTGGCATCGGACTTCGGACTGATCGGGGCCTTTCCCGGCAAAAAATACTGCTGGGGCTATTTTCCGCCGCTGGTTTCCTATGAGGACGGAAAACCGCCGGTCCGCCGCCGCGGAGCCAGGGATACCGCGGAGCTGGTCTGGGCGGGACGTTTTGTCGGGTTCAAGCATGTGGAGCGCGTGCTGGAGCTGGCGGACCGGCTGCAGAAGGACGGGAAAAAATTCCTTCTTCATGTGGTCGGGGGAGACAGCACCGAGGATGCGGGCAGGGAACAGGAGGCACACCGCTATGTGACGGAGCACGGACTTGAGGAAACAGTGATTTTCCATGGCTTCTGTACGCCGGAGGCGGTCCGGGAATTGATGGAGCACAGCGATATTTTTGTTTTCACCAGTGATCATGGAGAGGGCTGGGGAGCCGTTCTGAACGAAGCGATGAACAGCGGCTGCGCTCCGGTGGCGGATGCACAGGCGGGAGCCGTGCCGTATCTGATTCAGAACGGCGTCAACGGGTATATCTACGCGGATGGTGACCTGGAGGATCTTGCGGCGAAGACGGAGCGCCTGATTGACGATCCGGAGCTGTGTGAACGTTTTGCGGGAACGTCTTACCGGGCGATTGTGGGCAGCTGGAATGCGCAGACGGCGGCGGACCGCCTCCTGGAATTCGGAGAGAGGGTGCTGGATGCCTGCGATGAGCGGCGGCTTCTTCTGACAGGAGGCGCACGAAGGACAGCGCTGGAAATGAAAGAGCTGAACACGGACCTTCCGGTGGAGGGACCTCTCAGCCTTGCGCCGCACCTTCGGCCCTTCCTCAGAGTTCCGCGCATGGCAGAGAAGAACGCCCGGGAATCATGACGGAGAAGGGACGTACAGGCAGCAGGCTTGCGGAGGGAAGTGCCGGGATGCCTGCCGCATCGTCTGCGGGAAACGGCAGACCTGCCCGGAGCCGGGCTGCGGAAAGAGCACGGGAAAACAAAGACACGCGGGGAGATACGGGAGGAAGAGCATGCAGGCGCTGATATCGGTGGTAGTGCCGGTTTACAATGCGGAGAATTTTCTGCGGAAAACGGTTCGCTGCATACAGGAACAGACGGATCCGAATTATGAAATTATTCTGGTCAATGACGGATCCTCGGACGGGTCGCTCGAAGTCTGCAGAGAACTGGAACGCGGGGACGGGAGGATCCGCGTGCTGACGCAGGAGAATCAGGGACTGTCTGCCGCGCGGAACGCGGGAGTCCGGATGGCGCGCGGAGAGTATATCAGCTTCGTGGATTCCGACGATCTGATTTATCCGGATATGATCGCGAATCTCCGGAGCGGAATGGACGAAATGCGCCGCTGCGGCCGCGGGAATGCGCAGGTTCAGATCGGCAGGGAGGAGATTGATGAGGACGGAAACGCGCTGCCGCCTGCCATTGTCGCGCCGGAGGAGCCGACCCTGGTTCCGCCGGTTCTGTTCATTCAGAGCATGCTCCTGTATACGGGAGATGCTTCGTTCTGCACGAAGCTGACCCCGCGGCGGATTCTCCTGGAGCATCCCTTTGAGGTGGGAGCACTCTGCGAGGATTTCATCCTGGAGACCCACCTGGTGGATGTGATTGACGGTGTCTACAATCTTCCGCAGACCGGCTACCGGGTTGTGCACCGGCTGGGGAGCCTCACGAGACGCAGAAACGTCAATCAGTTTTCAAAGGCCTATATTGCAATCATTGAGGCCTCGGATTATGTGGAGGAGCAGCTCGTGCCGCGCTATCCGAAGCTTCAGGTGGCGGCGAGGAGATTCGGCCTGTACGAGCGGCTGGACTACATGCTGCATGTGCCGATCCCGCAGATGAACCGGAAGAATGAATTCTATAGGAATGTTCTCCGCTATCTGAGAGAGAACCGGACGGCGATCCGGGAAAATCCGTATCTGACGCACCGTGACCGCACCTATCTGACGGTCCTTGCTGCGGCACCGGTTCTGGTAAGGCGGGTGCACCGGCTGAGCATGCGGCTTCGGGGAATCCAATAATTATCCGGAAAAATATGGAATTTGGCTGTGTTTGCCTGCGGATTTACTGGAAAAATGCAGGAACGCGGTCTATAATCAGAACCGTTACGTATCAATGGTATCTATGATCCGCACACAGTCACGTGAGGAAAGCGCAGGGCATTTCCCATGAATGCCGTGGAGAAATCAATGCGGCTTCCGGCGGACAGCCATGACAAATTTCTAAGACAGGGAGGACAGATCATCATGGAAAAGAAGAATCTGGACTGGTCAAACCTCGGCTTCGCTTATATGAAGACCGATAAGCGTTATGTAGCAAATTATACGGCAGCTGCCGGCAAGTGGGATGAGGGTGCCCTCATTGATGATGATAAGGTTGTCATGAGCGAGGACGCAGGCGTTCTTCAGTACAGCCAGTCCGTATTCGAAGGCCTGAAGGCATACACGACGAAGAACGGACATATCGTATGCTTCCGTCCGGATATGAACGGCAAGAGAATGTATGATTCTGCGGAGCGTCTGGAGATGCCGCCGCTTCCGGTGGAGCAGTTTGTGGACTCCGTTCACAAGGTGGTAGAGGCCAATGCCGCATGGGTTCCGCCTTTCGGAACCGGCGCTACTCTTTATATTCGTCCCTATATGTTCGGAATCAGCCCGGTCATCGGTGTAAAGCCCGCAGATGACTACCAGTACCGTGTCTTCACGACTCCGGTAGGCCCGTACTTCAAGGGCGGTGCAAAGCCGATCTACGTAAAGATCAGTGACTATGACCGTGCAGCACCGCACGGGACCGGCAACATCAAGGCAGGACTGAACTACGCGATGAGTCTGAAGGCCATCGTGACGGCACATCAGGAAGGCTTCGCTGAGAACATCTATCTGGACCCTGCTACCAGAACGAAGATTGAGGAGACCGGCGGCGCCAACATCCTCTTCGTCGATCAGGATGATCATCTGGTTGTTCCGAAGTCGGATTCGATCCTTCCTTCCATCACGAGAAGGAGCCTTGTCTATGTGGCAGAGCACTATCTCGGAATGAAGGTAGATGAGCGCCCGGTATACTGGCAGGAGGTCAAGGACGGTGCGTTCAAGGAGTGCGGCCTTTGCGGAACCGCAGCGGTCATCTCCCCGATCGGCAAGATCAACGATCACGGAACGGACTATGAGCTGGCATCCGGAATGGAGAACATCGGACCCTGGATGGATAAGCTCCGCACAACCCTTCTCGGTATTCAGGAAGGCGAGCTGGAGGCTCCTGAAGGATGGATCCACGTCATCGAGTAATCCGAAGGACAACCATATAATATCCGCTGATTTCAATGGTGAACCGCCCGCAGGTGCTGTCACATTGGAATACAGCAGGTATCCGGTAAATACAAAAATGCCGCAGCGCAGATGGGTGAATGAGATTCACCGGAGCGCTGCGGCATTTTGTATGAGGGGGCGAAAGGCGCCCCCTTCTGCGGGTGAAAAACTTCTGCCGGGATCAGAGGGAGACTCAGGATGCCTTTTTCCCGGAGAGGGAGATCAGAACCAGCATCAGGAAGATGGCAGCAAAGCCAACGGCATCCGCAAGGGTGAAGGTACTGCCCAGAACTGTTGTAGAAAGGATGGCTGCCGTAACCGGTTCCGAGAAGCCGTAGAGGCTTCCCTTTTCCGGCCCGATGTACTTGATGCCCTGAATGTACAGAGGGAAGGCAAGGACGTTGCCGACGATGACGACAAAGCCGACGCCAAACCATCCCATGGGGGTCGGGACATAATGCCAGGTCCAGGAACGGAAGATCAGGGCAATGGCCGCGCTCCCCATCAGGAAGGACCAGCCCTGCATGAGAACAACGGGATATTTCTTCATGAGGTTCCCGGGAACCATATTGTAGATGGTGACGCAGACGGCACACAGGACGCCTGTGACGAGGGCCGCCGGAGAAACCTGCATTTTCTGAGGATTACCGCCGGTACTCAGCAGAAAAACGCCGAACAAGGCCAGTATGATGGCAAGAATTTCCATAAGTTTCGGTCTGCGCCGGGCGAGAAGGCAGGAAACCAGAAGGATCATGGCAGGAGAGAGATCCTGCAGAATGGTTCCGACTGCGGCGCTCGAGAGCTGGATCGTTGTGAAATAGAGAAACTGGCAGGCGGAGACACCGGCCAGACCGTAGATGAGAAGATCTCTGCGGTCGCGGGAATTCTTCCATGGATCGAAAATATGCCGTCCGGACCTTGCGAAGCAGAAGGCGAGGAGAATGAGCCCGGCAAGACCCAGGCGAATCGGAACCAGCCAGCGGACATCCATGCCCTCATTGTTGAACAGATACTGGCCCATTGAACCGGACAGCCCCCAGCAGGCACCTCCTGCGAGAGTGAGAATGGCACCGGCAGTTCTGCGCCGGGAATTGGAACTGATCGTCTGACTCATAGATTTCCATCCTGTTTTTATCATTGCCTGGGCGGGGAACCCGCTGCATTCACTGTAAATCGTCTGTCTGCAGACAGATTCGCCTCTTCATGCGGGCACTTACGCCCCGGATTCCTGCAGTAAACTTACACTGCCCGCCATACTGTAATGTTTGCTACAAAACAGACTATTTAGTATAATACAACCAATATGGCCTGTACAGGGAGACAGGCGTCTGTTTCGCATTCATTTCCATTCACTTCATGTGAATCTGCGAGGCGGAGGACAGGGCCGCGGCGGCCAGTGAGCAGGGATTTTGCCTGAAAGGGGAAGGCAGAATCCGGAGATTCCTTCCGAACCGTCCCGTCCATGCAGGGGGAGCAGAATGAACAGAATCGGGGGAAGGTTGCACGAGAACGAGGAGTGGCTGGCGGGGAAAGACCATCTGACCGGTCTGTGTGGTCTGCATCAGTTTGCGGAGAAGGCACATGCCGCACTGGAAGGCATGACGCCGGAAGAGGCCGCAGAGACGGTGATTGTCTTCCTGAATCTGCATCATTTCCGCAGGTACAACCGGCGCTATGGCTATGAAGAGGGCGATGTGATCCTGCGCCGTTTTGCGAGAGCGCTTCAGGCCAACTCCGACATCTGGCTTCCCAGCCGGATTGCGGAAGATCATTTCCTGTTTCTGACCAGCGAGTCTCTGGTCGAAGAAATCCTGAAAGAATTAAATCACAATCTGCAGGAAATCTCCTGTGACAATATTCTGAGCATCCGGGCGGGAATCTACGATATCAATCCATCGGATTCGGTGATTGCGGCCGGCGATAAGGCGAAGACGGCGGCGGACAGTCTGCGCGGCAAATCCATCGGAGATACATTCTGGCATTATTATGACCACGAACTGGAAATGGCGATGGAACGCCGCTCTTATATTCTGGAGAACATTGATCAGGCCATTCAGAAGGGATGGATTCATGTCTACTACCAGCCGGTCATGCGCACCCTGACGGGGAAGCTGTGCGGCATGGAGGCCCTCGCCCGCTGGGAGGATCCGGTTTACGGACTGATGCCGCCGGCTCTCTTTATTCATGTCCTGGAAGAGAACCTCCTGATTCATAAGCTGGATCTGTGCGTGGTGCGTCTCGTCTGTGAGGATTACCGCAGAGAAAAGAATGCGGGACATAATTTCGTACCGGTTTCCTTCAATCTCTCACGGCTGGATTTCGACCTGTGCGATATTCTGGGCGAGGTGGACAAGATTGTTACGGAATATGAAGTGCCGAAGGAGATGATCCACGTTGAAATCACGGAGAGTATGCTCTCGGACAACGACATTCATGTCCGGCGCACGATGGAGCTGTTCCACGACCGCGGATATCAGGTGTGGATGGATGATTTCGGAAGCGGTTATTCCACGCTGAACGTGCTGAAGGACTATCATTTTGACGAGATCAAGATCGATATGCGTTTCCTGTCGGATTCCGGGGAAAGATCCCGCAAGATTGTCACATCCGTGGTGGATATGGCGAAGAAAATCGGAATCCAGACACTGGCGGAAGGTGTGGAGAACCAGCAGCAGCTGGACTTCCTTCGGGAGATCGGCTGTGAGAAGATTCAGGGCTACTACTATGGAAAGCCGCAGCGGTTTGAGGACGGTGTGGGAAGGATCCTTCCGGAGAAGGACAAGGTGGAGAATGAGGCACAGGGCCGGTATTATGACGAGATCGGCAAGATCAACCTGATCGATGAACGCTGCATTGCTCTTGCAGAATACGACGGGAAGAATTTCCGGATTCCTTATATCAATGACAAGCTGATGGAAGTTCTGGGAAAGCTGCGGATCGATTCGAATTTTCTTGTGGAGGAGTTGTGCAACGATCCGATTTTCCCTGCCTATGAGGAACTGCGGAGTGCGGCAGGCAAGCTCCATTTCGGAGCCGGGAGACGCAGCACACGATTTGTATCGGACGGAAGCTATTTTCTTCTGACGGCATCCTGTATCGGAGAGATGCCGGATAAGAAGATGCTCCTGGTCTGCGTGTCGGATATGACGGAGAATCCGGAGCTGAATCATGAACTGGAAATGGACGAGGCGATCCGGAGTCTGTATCTGACGTGTGAGAACATTTACATCAATAATCCGGATCAGGGAAGCTGCCACTCACTCCTTGCGCAGGCGGAGGACCCGTCGGAAGAGGAGAACTGGAGGCATGTGATCGATCCGCAGGGGTACGCGAGAGACCGGATTTACCCGGGGGACCAGAGGCGCTACCTGGAATTTACAGATCCGGCTACGCTGTACGCCAGAATGCAGAACAGTCCGAAGGGATTTATCAGCGGATATTTCCGGACGAAGGGGCACAGCGGGCAGTACCGGTGGAAACGGCACCTTTTCGTACTGATTTCGAAGCTCGGGAAGAAGGAATATGTCTCGGCGGTTCAGAACGTGGAGGAAAAGGAGCTTCTTGAGAATGCTGCGGCCATTCTCGGAGGCAGGCAGCTGGAGGATCCGGGGCTGCCGGGAGAGCGCCTGCAGCGGGCAGAACAGTTCGCAAGGACGCTTCCGTCCGGGCTGACAGAGGAAGAGGTTGTGAAGGCGAATGCCTGCTTTGCCGCGCCGGAGGACTTCTGGAGAAATCTTCTTGCCGGTCCGGGTCTCAAGCTCAGCTGGAAGGACACCGAGCGCCGCTATCTTGGTGCGAACCGGGATTTCCTGGATTATTTCGGACTGTCCGGAAGCGGGGCACTTCTGGGCAGGCGGGACGAGGACTTCGGATGGCATATCGCCGGAGCGGAGTACCGGAAGTGTGAGGAGATGGTTCTGGAGAAGGGAGAGCCTGTGATGCTGCATCCTCAGAAATGCCTGGCCAAGGGCGTTCTGCGGGATGTTCTGACGAACAAGCAGCCCATCTACCGGGATGGAAAGGTGATCGGAATTCTCAGCTGCTTCATGGATATTACGGAGCTGGAGAACCGTGTCGATCCGGCGCGGGAGAGCATGGATGTACTGACCGGTGCGCTGAACATCCGGGGAGTCATGCTGGCCAGCGAGAAGTATCGAAGCGATTACGAGAAAGAGAACCGGGATTTCGCCTATTTCTACATGGATATTCATGAGTTCAATACGTTCCAGGGTAAGTACGGAAAGAAAACCGGGGAAAAACTTCTCCATCTGATTGCGGATCATATCCGGGCGGCTGCCGGTGCAGGCGGCGCGGTCGGAAGAATCTGGCAGGACAATTTCATCGTGATCTGTCAGGCTGCAAATGATAAGGAGTCGGAAGAGAGAGTCGGGAAAATCCGGGAAGAGCTGAAGAAGATCCGGAGAATCGATGACGTGCCGGTGACGGTGTATGTTTCGATCGGGTGCTGCCGGTATTCCGAGACGAAGAATCTGGAGCAGTGCATGCTGCTCGCAAGAGAGCGAATGAAGAGCGAGCGGGGAGAAATTTTCGGCCCGGATCAGAAGGGAAGCTTCGACTGAACACAGATATTATAAAAAGATCTGCCTGACCGCAGCTGCGGCCGGGCAGATCTTTTTTGAAGGAGCAGTTATTCAGGCGTGCTCCCTTTTTGCTGTATCCAGTGACCGCTCCGGAGAGTGTTTACTCCGGAAGCCGGTGAGCATCCGTCCCTGTGGAGAAAGGAGCGGCGGAGAACTGTTCTACTGGAAGTTCGTGACGAGCGTCACAATTCTCAGTGCGAAGAGAATGAATACCACCCACATAACAGGGCTGACATCCTTCGCCTTCTTCTCAACAACCTTGATGATGACCCAGGTCATGATGGCGAACATGATGCCGGTAGCGATGGAGTAAGCAAGAGGCATCATGACGATTGCCATGTAGGCACCTGCGGTGTCTGCAATGTCGCCGTTGAACTCAATCTTCTTGACGGAGGAGACCATCAGCATGCCGACATAGATCAGAGCCGGAGCCGTTGCGAATCCGGGGATTGCCAGGAAGATGGGGGAGAGCAGGAGGGAAACGAGGAACATGATACCGGTGGTCAGAGAGGTAAGACCGGTGCGTCCGCCCGCAGCAACACCTGCACTGGATTCAACGAAGGAAGTAATGGTGGAGGTACCAAGGCATGCACCTGCGCAGGTACCGACCGCATCTGCCATCAGAACTCTGCCGACGCGGGGAAGCTTGCCATCCTTGTCCAGAAGGCCTGCCTTATCTGCGACACCGACGACAGTTCCGACGGTATCGAAGATATCTACATAGAGGAAGGAGAAGACGATGGCGACGAACTGAACAATGTGGGAAGCTGCCCAGCCGAAGTTGAACTTGAAGGCTGTGTTGGCAAGTCCGCCCAGCTGAAGTCCTGCGGAGAAGTCAGGGAATACACTGTAGACGCCTGCATCCGGATTCGGAACATACCAGCCGATTGCCTGAGCGATCATGCCGAGAACCCAGGTGGCAATGATGCCGATGAGAACGGATCCCTTTACGTTGTAATGAACCAGAGCGAGGATGATCAGGAAGCCGATGAGTGCAAGCGTGACATCGGGAGTAGAGAAGCTGCCCAGTCCGACGATGGTGGAATCGTTCTTGATGATGATGCCGGCGTTCTGCATGCCGATGAAGGCAACGAACAGTCCGATGCCGGCGGAGATGCCGTTCTTCAGGTTCGTCGGGATGCCGTTGATGATGGCTTCACGTGCCTTGAAGAAAGACAGGATGATGAAGATGATGCCTTCGACCAGAACCGCAGTCAGCGCGATCGTGAAGGCATCTGCCTCACCGCCAAGCTCACCCAGGCAGACGGTATATGCGAAGTACGCATTCAGACCAAGACCTGCGGAAAGGGCGATCGGGTAATTTGCCAGGAATGCCATGATGAACGTGGCAAGTGCGGAAGCCAGTGCCGTTGCGACAAAGACACCGCTGCGGTCCATGACAGTACCCAGAATGTTGGGGTTGACGGCCAGAATGTAGGCCATCGTCAGGAATGTGGTGAGACCGGCAACGACCTCTGTGCGGACGGTTGTGCCGTGCTCCTTGAGCTGGAACAGTTTTTCTAACATTGATACACCTCCTCATAAGTGTTTCAAAAGCTACGTTCTTAATTTATCACGATAAAGCATTGACGGAAATGGAAAAAAGCTACGAAAAGCACCCCAGATTTAATAAAATGCGCAAAAAATTGCCAGTTTTCTGATTCTATTGGCGAAAAAGGTAAGCAAACTTTTACCGGCTAATAAAAAAGCCGTGCATAGGATGAAATTTTAAGCGATAATATCATTAAATTATATGACAAAATCAT
>DAIMKA010000004.1:17942-23075 GCA_036721955.1 Lachnospiraceae bacterium
ATATAAGAAGGGGATGGAAACGCATATGGGATATTACGAAAGACTTTATGACGCAGTCAGCCGCCATCTGTGGGGACTGCATCAGCAGGGAGGAACCTCGTTTCTGTCCATGAGTCAGGAACTGGGACTGGCCAAGGAGACGGTGCGGAAGATCGCAAGGAAGGATTATAAGCCCGGATGCGGCCCGAATATGCAGTCCCTGATTGCCATTCAGAGCTATTACAGCATCCGTGCGGTGGGAACGGCAGGAGAACTGCCGGAGGATCTGATCCGGGATCTGACGTTTCTGGCCCAATACCTGCCGTTCTTCAGCGAAAAGGAGCGGGAGCTTCTGAAATCCGAAATCCGGAAACAATACGAAAAGAAAAAAGCCGCAGAGTAAAATTCTGCATCCGTGACACGCTTATTCCGATGCACGATTCATTTCTTTCCTCAGACCGGCCGCGGGGCGCATCCATCGTGCAGTGCAGCCCCGCGGTCATTTCGCGTTTTCCTGCCTTTGTCCGGAGTGCTTCTCACAGCCGGATACCGGAAAGGAATTACCGATCCGAAGACGGATGGTTTAATCTCCGTGATCTTCGAGGGAATCTTCCTGGCCGGCGTTGTCTTCCGGTTCATCCCGGAGCGTATTCTGGTTCTGCGCGACGCGGACGATGAGGCCGTCGGCAAGACGTGTCGCCGCGCGGTTCTGCATTTTGCCGCGCTGCTTGACGTAGAAATATCCGAATACGCCGAAGCAGATTGCACCGATGAAGTTGACGAAGAGATCCTTCATGGTGTCAAGAATGCCGATGTCCAGGTAGCCTCCCTCAATGGTGTAGGTCTGACCGGATGCGGTATGGATGACGGTATCGGTGATATTCCGCACATGAATCACCTGTTGGGAATGTGTGGGATCCAACGTCACGCTGTTGAAATAAGTGACGATGAAGTCCTTCTGCATGTCCTGCCCGAAGAACACATCGCCGGCGCATTCGATGAATTCCCAGATGACACCGATGGTCATGGAGAAGCAGAATGCAACCATGGCGAGGTAAAACGGAGAGAGCTGGATCCGCTTGCTGTGGCGGTTCAGAAGGTCGATCATGGAAAAACCGACTGCCGCTGCCAGAAAGCCGTTGATGGTGTGCAGGATGGTGTCCCAACCGGGAAGCGCCACATAAAAATGATCGACCTCTCCGAGGATCTCCGCTGCAAAAATAAAGACGTAAATGATGCCCTCGAAAAGAGGGGGAATCTCGACTTCAAACTGCTGCTCGATAAAGCTCGGGATCAGGAAGAGGAGCAGAACCAGCGCACATACGCCGACACCCTCGTAGTTGCGCTCGAAGAGCTGGCGGATCAGGACGCAGATGACGAGAACCCGGAGAATGGAGTAGAGAAGGAATACCTTCGGATTGGATTTGATGTGGCTTTTCAGCCGCTTGACGTATTTCCTTGGATTGATCATAACTTCCCTCCTTTCAGCTTACCGGAACGGATTGTAAAAACGTGAGCCGTCCCGGAAGGTAAACCAGAGCGCCCAGACGGAGAACAGGACCGTGGCGATCAGAACCAGATAGTCCGCCCGGGAGAGCTTTTTGGCCATATACCAGGAGCGCTTTTTCTTCTTGCCGAAGCCGCGCAGTTCCATCGCATTGGAAACCACATCGATCCGCTCCATGGTGGAGAACAGCAGCGGGAAGATGATGCTGGAGGTGCGTTTGATGCGCTCGGTAAGCTTCGCCTTGCTGCTCATTTCGATGCCGCGTGCCTGCTGCGCATTCCGGATGCGGTGGAATTCGTCCTGGACGTCCGGAATGTAACGAAGAGCGATGGCCACTGCATAGGAAATGCTGTAGCTGACCCCGATTCCGTTCAGAGAGGCGGCGAATTCACTGGGATCCGTGGTGGTCATGAAGGTGAAGACCGCCGGGATGATGGTGAAATACTTGATCAGCACGTTGAACAGATAGAACAGCTCCTCACGGGTCAGATCATAGCCTGCGAACAGGTGCGTGATGACTGTGCGGGACTGGTAAATGTCGCAGCCCTGATACGGCGAAATCAGAAAAATCGCAGCGAGGTTCAGGACCATGAACAGCATGATCAGCTTGAACACAGAGCAGACCTGCTCCCAGCGGACTCTCGCCATCCGGAAAATGAGAAAACTGACGGCAATCATCAAAAGAAGAATCCGGGTGTCATAGGTCATGGCGCTGACCACGCACCAGAGGAGAAAGAAAATCATCTTGGTGACGCCGGAGAGCCGGTGGATCCAGGTGTCTTTTTTCTCATAAGATAAAAGGCGGGACATTACAGGGCCTCCTTTCCGGGAGCCGGCAGCGCATCGCCGCGGTGTGCCCGTTCATAGGAAATAAAGCGCTCACAGAGGGCTGAAGGATCCTCCAGTCCGCACCGGACCGCGAGATGATACAGCGAGGTTTCCTTGAGGTCCGCCTTCCGGCAGATTTCCTCATCTGTCAGGACCTTCGCCGGTGTGCTGTCCGTAATCAGCCTGCCGTCCGCAATGACGATGGCACGGTCCGTGTATTCCAGCATCAGATGCATGTCGTGCGTGATCATCAGAATGGTGATTCCGGTTTCGCGGTTGATCCTGCGCAGGAATTCCATGATTTCCGTGTAGTGCAGATAGTCCTGTCCCGCCGTCGGCTCGTCGAGGATGAGAATCTGCGGATTCATGACCAGAATGGATGCGATCGTGACACGTTTTTTCTGACCGAAGCTGAGGGCATTGACCGGCCAGTTCCGGAAAGGATACAGGCCGCAGATTTTCAACGTTTCATCCACGCGACGGCTGACTTCCTCCGCACTGACTCCCCGTACGGAGAGGCCGAGTCCCACCTCCTCGCGGATCATGGGTTTGCTGATCATCTGGTTCGGACTCTGCATGACCAGGCCGATCCGTTCGCCGCGCTCCTTGATGGAGAGCGGCGTGATGTCCTCTCCGTTCAGAAGAATCTGCCCGTTGTCCGGTGTGAGAAAACCGCAGATCAGGGAAGAGAGCGTGGATTTTCCCGCGCCGTTCCTGCCGACCAGAGACACCATTTCTCCCTTTTTCAGAGAAAATCCGACATGCTGCAGGACCGGTTCACCGGGCGTATAGGAAAAAGAAAGATCCTTTATTTCCAGAACCGGGGCATTGTCGTTGGTGCGGAGCGGAATCGGTGCTGCCCGGAACCAGTCGGAAAGCGCGGACCGATAAGGATCCAGGTTCATGGATTCAATGTGCCGGGGGTGATCCTCCGGGCGGAGTGTGCAGCCTGCATATTTCAGGGCCGCCACATAGAGCGGTTCCCGGATCCCCTGTGCGGGAAGAATATCGGTACACAGGAGTTCATCCGGCGTCTTGTCCGCGATGATGCGGCCGTCGTTGACCACAATGATGCGGTCAACATCCCGGTACAGCACATCCTCGAGCCGGTGCTCGATGATGAGAACCGTGAGATCGCGCTGATGCATGATTTCATCAATCAGGGCAATGGTTTTCTTGCCGGTTGCCGGATCCAGGTTGGCGAGCGGCTCGTCAAAAAGAAGAATGTCCACATCGTCCGCCATGACGCCGCCCATGGAGACGCGCTGCTTCTGCCCGCCGGACAGCTCGCTCGGAGCGTGATGCAGAAGGCGGGTCAGATTGAGCTCATCCGCGATTTTGGCGACTTTTTCATGAATTTCCTTCTGAGGAAGCGCGTCATTTTCAAGAGCGAAGGCGAGATCCTCTGCGACGGTCAGTCCGATGAACTGTCCGTCGGTATCCTGCAGGACCGTGCCGACCCTTTTGGACATGCCGAAAACGCCGGCCTCAGACGGATTCAGTCCGCCGACACGGAGCGTTCCCGTGACATCTCCGGTGAAGGAGCAGGGAATCAGTGCATTGATGCAGTGGGCCAGCGTGGATTTTCCGGAACCGGAAGGACCGGCAATCAGAATCTTCTCGCCGGGGTAAATCTTCAGATTGATGTCATGAAGAGAAGGTTCTGTCTGGGCGCGGTATTTAAAAGAAAAATTCTGAAATTCAATGATGGGCTCTCTGGCGGAGTCACCGGGAGATGGAGATGTTGTAGGCTGCATACAGGCTCTTTTCTGTTGGTGCTGGTTTTAACGGGTTACGTTTCATTATACGATACGCACCGGAAAACGCCAAACGGCGTTCCGGATGAGGAACGGTACCACGAGGAGGGAGGAGACTGTCTGGAGTATCCGGAATAGCGCCCCGCCTGGAAATGCGGCGGGAAAACAAAAAGCGGCTGCAGCGCATCGCACTGCAGCCGTCTGTCCGGGAATTCTGTCTGTGTTATACCTCGCTGAGGCAAAATCAGCGAAGAAACTTCTTTCTTCCGGAACGGGGAAGATCAGTCTTCCTTCTTCAGGCTGGAGGACTTGCCTGCAACCCTGGAATAGCCTGCGAGCAGGAGAGATCCGAGAACGCCGATGATGATAATGTTGCCGAGGAAAGCAAAAGCGCCCTGCAGGAAAACCTTTGCAGCGGGCTCTGCGTAGACAACAATGTCCAGAACCGGAGCAACGACAATCCAGGCAACTGCATTGGCAACAATCTGGACGATGTTGAACAGAACAACGTTCTTCTTGTCAAAACCGCCCTCTCTGACGGCAAATTTCTTCGCAAAAGCACCGATTGCGATACCGACAACCGCCTCCGGGAATACCCAGCTCCACCATACGGAGCCGTAAAAGAGTGCATCACCGAGTGCATGGCCGAGAAGTCCGATGATCGCGCCGACCAGCGGTCCGAAGACTGCGGAAAGGAACGCGAGAACGGCCATTCTGGGCTGCAGAGAGGTGTTCGGGATGCCGATCGGGATCTGAACCTCGGTCAGAACAACGAACAGGGCGGTTCCGATACCGATTGCAACAACTTCCTTAATGCCAAATTTCTTATTCATTACAGTGCCTCCTCATAAGGTTGTATATGGATAGTTCTCCGCCCGGGATGCGGCGGTTTCTGCTCTTCAGTCTAACACAGCGGGAAAGTGTGTCAATGTATCAGAAATGAGGATATGTCCGCAAGCGAGTCCGCGACCGGTCAGCAGCGCATCTCGAATTTGCAGCGCAAATCCTCGATGTGCCCGGCCGGAGGTACTTCGTACCTTGGCCGCCTCCCAGATAAAAAGA
>DAIMKA010000004.1:23085-26594 GCA_036721955.1 Lachnospiraceae bacterium
CGGGAAAGTGTGTCAATGTATCAGAAATGAGGATATGTCCGCAAGCGGCCAATTTGCTTTTTATCCGGGTGGTGCTGACTTTATAAAAATTTTATAGTAAGAGTTGACAAACCGTGTTAGTGATAATAAACTACACTCTGCGTTAGTTCATACGAACTAATTTTTATTATCTGATGGTAATTAGGAAAGGAGACGGAGCACATGATGCCTTTAGCTTTTGCCAAAACCGGCGATAAGGTACTGGTTGCCCGGATCGGCGGCAGCGAAGAGGGAAAGAAGCACCTGGAAGACCTCGGCTTTGTCGTGGGAGCGCAGGTGGAAATCATCTCTGCAAGCGGTGACGGCAACATCATTGTCAATCTGAAGGAGTCCAGACTGGCAATCACCTCACAGATGGCAGCCAAAATCATGATTAACTGATCGTGCCCTGCAGGATCAGAACAGAAACAATATGAGGAGGAATGGAAAATGAAGACACTTCGAGATGTCGCAGTCGGGCAGACCGCAACCGTCGTGAAGATTCACGGCGAGGGCGCTCTGAAAAGACGAATCATGGACATGGGGATCACCAAGGGGACCGAGATCTATGTCCGCAAGGTAGCTCCGCTGGGAGATCCGGTTGAGGTCACCGTGCGCGGCTATGAGCTGTCTCTTCGCAAAGAAGATGCAGATATTCTGGAAATGGCGTAATCTCTGCAGCTTCCTGCAGAAATCACAGCGCGTGAGCGCGCAGAAAAAGGAAATGCCGGGCTTGCCCGCATTTTCAGCAAAGAGATTTCAGTTATTGCAAAGCAGAAAAGAGGAACAAAGAGATGGAAATCAAAATCGCATTGGCAGGTAATCCGAACTGCGGCAAAACAACCCTGTTCAACAACCTGACCGGCAGCAATCAGTATGTCGGCAACTGGCCCGGGGTTACGGTTGAGAAAAAGGAAGGCCGTCTGAAGGATCACAAGGATGTCATCATCCAGGATCTTCCCGGCATTTATTCCCTGAGCCCGTACACTCTGGAAGAAGTTGTTACCCGTAACTACATCGTGAATGAGAAGCCGGATGCCGTTCTGAACATCGTAGACGGAACGAACATCGAGCGTAACCTGTATCTGACCACGCAGCTGATCGAGATCGGAATTCCGGTGGTCATTGCCATCAACATGATGGATCTGGTCCGCAAGAACGGCGACAATATCGATATCAAGAAGCTCGGGCAGGAGCTCGGATGCAAGGTCATCGAGATTTCCGCGCTGAAGAACGAACACACGATGGAGGCCGCAGAGCTCTGCATTGAGGCGGCGAAGGAAGGCAAGAAGGAAGAGCTTCCTCATGTGTTCACCGGGAGCGTCGAGCATGCCATTGCACACATCGAAGAGTCCATTCAGAACATCGTGGACCGGCAGGAGCTTCGCTGGTATGCCATCAAGATTTTCGAGCGTGACAGCAAGGCACTGGAGCAGCTGAAGCTGGATCCGGCCCTGATGCAGCACCTGGAGCAGCACATCAAGGACTGCGAGAAGGAGCTGGACGATGATGCGGAGTCCATCATCACCAACCAGAGATACACTTACATTACGGATCTCATCAAGAAGACCGTGAAGAAGGGCAAGCAGCCGGGAGCACTGACCACTTCCGACAAGATCGACCGGATCGTAACCAACCGGTGGCTGGCTCTTCCGATTTTCGCGGCAGTCATGTTCATTGTCTATTATGTTTCGGTCAGCACCCTCGGAGGAATTGTCACCGACTGGACCAACGATACGTTGTTCGGCACATGGATTCAGCCGGGCGTTGAGACTCTCCTGACGAATGCAGGAGCTTCGGACTGGCTGGTTTCCCTTGTTGTCGACGGCATCATCGGCGGCCTCGCGGCACCGATCGGATTCGTCCCGCAGATGGCAATCGTATTCCTGTTCCTGAGCTTCCTCGAGGATGTCGGATACATGGCACGTGTCGCTTTCATCATGGACCGTATCTTCCGCAGATTCGGCCTCTCCGGAAAGAGCTTCATTCCGTTCCTGATCTCCTCCGGCTGCGGCGTTCCCGGCATCATGTCCACTCGTACGATTGAGTCCGAGAAGGACCGCCGGATGACCATGATCACGACGACCATGATTCCCTGCGGTGCAAAGCTTCCTGTCATCGCACTGATTGCCGGCTATCTGATGGGCGGCGCATGGTGGATGGCTCCCTGCATGTACTTTGCTGGCATCGCACTGGTTATTATTTACTGCATCATTCTGAAGAAGACCAAGGTCTTCTCCGGCGATCCGGTTCCGTTCGTTATGGAGCTTCCCGCTTATCACATTCCGTCTCTGAAGGGCATTCTCCTTCACGTATGGGAGCGTGTATGGGCATTCATCAAGAAGGCAGGAACCATCCTGTTCCTGTGCTGCGCGGTGATGTGGTTCCTCGGAAGCTTCGGCTTTGCAGACGGAACGTTCGGACTGGTTGATTCCGCAGATTCCCTGCTGGCATCCATCGGCGGCTTCATTGCACCGATCTTCGCTCCTCTGGGCTTTGGCACCTGGCAGGCAGTGGCATCGTCTCTGTCCGGTTTCGTGGCAAAGGAAGGCATTGTTTCCACGATGTCCCTTCTTTCTTCCATCGGCGAAGAGATCGAGGAGTACGATGTCTCGATGCACGCAGCATTCCAGGCATTCTTCCCGACCAGTATTGCAGCGGTTTCCTTCCTGATCTTCAACTGCTTTGATTCACCCTGCCTGGCAGCAATCTCCACCATGGCAAAGGAAATGGGAAACCGGAAGTACTTCTGGTATGCAATCCTGTTCCAGAACGTCGCTGCTTACTGCGTCACACTGATCGTTTACCAGCTGGTCGGTGTTGCCATCGGACAGGTTGTATTCGGACCCGCTACTGTTGTCGCAGGAATCCTTCTGGTTGGTGTTCTGTATCTGCTGTTCCGCAAGGATCCCAACAAGGCGGCGGCAAGGGCTGAGGCCAGAGCGTAAGGCATGAAAAGTCCGGATTTCTCCTGTTTTGACCGGAGGAGCCGGAATAAGAATTCACTGAAAAGATGCACCTGGGGGAGAGATTTTCCACAGGTGCATCTTGATCATAAGGCGTACAAATGAAAGTAAATGTCCCCATTAATCAGACAGATATCATGATTCTGATCGTTCTTGCGATCCTGTTCGCATTCGGCATCCGGATCGTCATCGGATTTTTCAAGACACCGGCACATCGGGATACGCAGGATCGTCAGGATGAGCAGGAGGAAGGGAGGCAGTCATGACGGGAATGGTTGTAGATATTGTTGTGCTTGCAGTGATCCTCCTGATCTGCGCGCTGTGTATCCGGCGGCTTATTTTAAATAAGAAGAACGGCGTCAGCAACTGCTCCGGCTGCACGGGCTGCTCTGCGCACGGCGGAAGCTGCACGGCCAATGTGCCGGACCGGTTCAAGCTGAAAAAGCGCGGATGAACGCCCCGTTTTGTGAAAAAAGTTTGAAAGTGACATTGATATGTCACTTTCAAACAGCAGCATCGGTGCTG
>DAIMKA010000005.1:0-25228 GCA_036721955.1 Lachnospiraceae bacterium
CCCCGCGGAGTGCAGGAAATCCAGCATTTCGCGGGGATTTCTCTGTACTGCGCAGGGAAAAAGGCGGCAGGCGGGCAGCTGCCGGGGGATGAAATGTGTGTTCAGGATAATTGAACGAAAACGATTTATATAAATGACATGGATCCGGCAACAAAACAGGAGAATGCAGTGGAAATAACAGACAAAATGGAAGCACTGATTTTGTCGGAACCTCACAAAAATATAAGATATGCACAACAAAACAAAAAAACCACTTGATTCCATGTGAAAAATGATCTATAACAAAATTACGAAAACGTTTAAGGGACACAAGGGGTCCTGAAAAGCACAAACGGAGGGAAAGAAAGTTATGAAGAAAAGGTTAGTAAGCGTTTTACTTGCTTCCACTATGGTGGCTGGCATGGTAGCAGGCTGCGGCAGCTCTTCTTCGGGCACCGATACAGCAGCAACGGAGGCAGCGACGGAAGCGGCTGCTGAGGAGACCACAACCGATGATGCGGCTGCGGCTGAGACGGATGCAGCAACGGAAGAGACCACGACGGATGCGGCAGCAGACGAGGGCAAGGTTCTGAACATCCAGTGCTGGAACGAAGAGTTCAAGAGCCGTCTGGAGGATCATTATCCGGGATATGAGAAGGTAGATGACACTACAGGAAAGATCGGCGATGTAACCGTGAAGTTCCACATCACTCCTTCGGATGACAATGCATACCAGAACAATCTGGACAGCATTCTTCCCGGAAACGCAGATGCAGCAGCAGATGACAAGACGGATATCTTCCTGATCGAGGCTGACTACGCACTGAAGTACACGGATGCAGACGCAGATGTTGCCATGAAGCTTTCGGACCTCGGCATTACCGATGCAGACCTCTCCAAGCAGTATCAGTACACCAAGGACGTTGTTACCGATGCAAACGGCGATCTTCGCGGCGCTTCCTGGCAGGCTTGCTCCGCAGGACTGATTTACAACCGCGCAATTGCAAAGGAAGTCCTCGGATCGGATGATCCGGCAGATGTTCAGGAAGCTGTCAAGGACTGGGATACCTTCGGCCAGACAGCAGACACCCTGAAGAAGGCCGGCTACAACATCACCTCCACCGTAAATGATACTTACCGCGTATACTCCAACAACGTATCCGAGAAGTGGGTATCCGACGACGGAAAGGTTCAGATCGACGACAACATCAAGAAGTGGGTGGACGATTCCAAGGCTCTCGTAGACAAGAAGGAAACCACAACGGCTGAGCTGTGGAGCGATGACTGGAGCAAGGGCTTCTTCGAGGATACGCCGGTGTTCGCATACTTCGGACCCGCATGGCTGATCAACTTCTCCATGCATGCTGACGAGGAAGGCTCTACTGCAAATGCAGGCGGCTGGGGACTGGTAGAAGGACCTCAGGGCTTCTATTGGGGCGGCACATGGATCTGCGCAGCAACCGGAACCGATAACCCGACGCTGGTCAAGGACATCATCCTGACCATGACCACCGATGATGACGTTATGAAGGACATCGCAGTCAAGGATTCCGACTGTGTCAACAACAAGGACGTCCTTGCAGATCTTGCAGCAGACGATTCCTTCGGAAGCCCGGTCCTTGGCGGACAGAACCCTTACGCTATGCTGGCAGCAGGTGCTGAGAAGGTTGATATGAGCAACATCTCCATCTACGATCAGGGCTGCAACGAGGAGTTCCAGGGTGCCATGAAGAACTACTTCGACGGCAACGCTTCCTATGATGATGCTCTTGCACAGTTCAAGAAGGCAATCGTTGAGAAGTATCCTGAGCTGACAACCGACTGATCCGGAAGCATTCGGAACAGAAGCATAAGAAATACAGATTGACGAAAAGCGCCTGTCCGGTATGGCCGGGCAGGCGCTGTTTTCCTGAATTTCAGTTCCTTCTCCGGGCTTCTGCATGAGGGGGAAGATGGAAGAGTTTTCCGCAGAAACACGGAGCAGGTACTGAAATAACAAGGGGAGGGCAATGATGGAAAAGAAAGACAACAAAACGGTGGTTTTGAAATCCAACAACGTGACAAAGGTGAACCGGTGGGGCTATATCTTCCTGATTCCGTTCTTTGTTACCTTTGTCATCTTTCAGCTGATTCCGCTGGTATCCACCATTTACAACAGCTTTTTTGAGAATTACATGTCCGGCCTGAAGAAGATCGGCCCGAATTTTGTCGGACTGAAGAATTACATCAGTCTGTTTCAGACCGGAGATCTCGGAACCTATACCGCCAACACCATGATCATGTGGGTCATGGGATTTGTTCCGCAGATCATTGTTTCGCTCCTTCTCGGTGCCTGGTTCACCAATCCGCAGCTGCGCCTGAAGGGACAGAGATTTTTCAAAACTGTGATCTATCTGCCCAACCTGATCATGGCTTCGGCGTTCGCCATGCTGTTCTTCACACTGTTTGCAGATTCCGGCCCGATCAATTCGATGCTGCTGCAGGCGGGCATTATCAAGGAGCAGTACAGCTTCATGTCTCATGTCTGGAGCGTGCGCACACTGGTCGCCTTCATGAACTTCCTGATGTGGTTCGGCAACACGACGATCCTTCTGATGGCGGGCATGATGGGAATTGACCAGAGTCTGTTCGAAGCGGCAGAGGTTGACGGAGCGACATCGAATCAGATTTTCTTCAAAATTACACTTCCGCTTCTTCGCCCGATTCTGGTGTATGTGATGATCACCTCTCTGATCGGCGGCCTGCAGATGTTCGATGTTCCGCAGATCCTGACCAACGGCAGCGGCGATCCGATGCGGTCCTCCATGACACTGATCATGTATCTGAACAAGCATCTGTACAGCAAGAACTACGGCATGGCCGGCGCGCTCTCTGTCATGCTGTTCATCATCACCGGCATTCTGAGCCTGATCGTATTCAAGTTCACGAATTCCAAGGAAGTCAAGTAAGGGGGAGAAGACGATGGCAAAGAATATGAAAAATAATCCTGCGGCCGTGGACGAAGAAAGTACTTCCAGCCTGAAGGCAAGAAGAACCGGCTGCTACATCGTTCTGATTCTGATCTCGTTCCTCTGCCTGTTCTGGTTCTACGTGCTGTTCATCAACGCAACGAGGAGCAACTCCCAGCTGGCAAAGGGCTTTACGGCAGTTCCGAGCACCTATCTTCTGACGAACCTGAACAACCTGTTCAAGGGAACGCTGCCGGTGGTCTCGGGGCTTCTCAATTCCCTGTTCGTGGCAACCTGCACGGCAGTGCTTGCAACGTATTTCTCGACGATGACGGCATACGCCATTCACGCGTATGATTTCAAGCTCCGGAAGGCAATGTTCACCTTCATTCTGGCGGTCATGATGATTCCGACGCAGGTTACGGCGCTGGGATTCATTCAGCTGATGACGAAGATGAACCTGATGGACAACTTCGTCCCGCTGATTGTTCCGGCAATCGCATCCCCGGCAGTGTTCTTCTACATGAAGCAGTACATGGATTCCGTACTGTCGAAATCGCTGATCGAGGCGGCAAGGATTGACGGCGCGGGCGAGTTCCATACCTTCAATGCCATTGTACTGCCTCTGATGAAGCCGGCGATTGCCGTGCAGGCAATCTTCTCGTTCGTGGCGAGCTGGAATAATTACTTCACACCGGCCCTGATTCTGCATAAGGACACGATGAAGACCCTTCCGATCCTGATCGCACAGCTGCGTGCTGCAGACTGGCTGAAGTTCGATATGGGCCAGGTGTACGCAATGATTTCGTTCTCGATTTTCCCGGTCATCCTGGTTTACCTGTTCCTCTCGAAGAATATCGTCGGAGGCGTGATGATGGGCGGCGTCAAGGAGTGACGAAAAAAATAGTTTTCCGGCGCAGGCTGTCTTCCGGAAAGCAGTTGTCGGCAGGAACGGACAGCGTTAAATACGGCATCCTCTAACTCTTTATGTGAATCCCGCAGCGTGTCATGCGTTGCGGGATTCCGGCGTTTATGGAATAATTAAGCGTGAAAACGGTTGATTTTAAGGAGAATCAGCCTCATTCAGATTGGAACGGTTTCTGTACAGAATCTGCGGAAACAGCCGCAGAAAAGGGGGTACGAATGGGACTTTTGCAGGTAGGAATCGGCGCAGCATCTTCTGTATTGTCGGATCAGTGGAGAGAGTATTTCTACTGCTCTTCCCTGGATGAGAAGACACTGGCCGTAAAGGGTGAGAAGAGGAAGCAGGCACACTCCCATAATCGTGGAAGTGACAATGTCATCACGGACGGTTCCATCGTTGCGGTGAATGACGGACAGTGCATGATGATCGTGGAGCAGGGCAAGATCGTAGAGGTCTGTGCAGAGCCCGGTGAGTTCGTCTATGACAGCAAGACGTCGCCGTCCCTGTTTACCGGCGGTCTGTGGAAGGGCATTCAGGATTCCTTCCAGACCTGGACCAAACGCGTCGGATTCGGCGGAGACACCGGCGTGGATCAGAGAGTCTACTATTTTAATACCAAGGAGATCATTGGTAATAAATACGGAACGGCGAATCCGGTCCCGTTCCGGGTGGTGGATGCCAACATCGGACTGGATGTGGATATTTCCATTACGTGCTTTGGCGAGTATGCGTACCGGATTCAGGATCCGATTTTGTTTTACAAGAATATCTGCGGCAATGTAGAGGGCGCGTACACGAGAGACAAGATTGATTCTCAGCTGAAATCCGAGCTTCTGACCGCCCTGCAGCCTGCGTTCGCGGAGATTTCCGAGAAGGGTGTGCGTTACAGCGCGGTTCCGGCTCATGCGGACGATCTGGCCGCGGCCCTGAATCATGTCCTGTCGGATTCCTGGGGCAAGACCTATGGGATTGTCATCTCTTCGTTTGGCGTCTCGAGCATCAAGGCGAGCGAAGAAGATGAGAAGATGATCAAGGAGCTGCAGCGCAATGCCGTGTACCGGAATCCGAACATGGCGGCGGCGACACTGACTGCGGCACAGGCGCAGGCGATGCAGGATGCAGCGAAAAATGCAAACGGTGCGATGATGGGCTTCGCCGGAATGAACATGGCGCAGCAGACGGGCGGAATCAATGCGGGCCAGCTCTATCAGATGGGAGCGCAGCAGAACATGGCACAACAGGCACCGCAGATGCAGGCCGCGTCACCCTCCGGGTGGACCTGCCCTTCGTGCGGGCAGACCGGCAACACCGGGAAATTCTGTGGCAACTGCGGAAGTCCGAAGCCCGCGGCGGACGGTCCCTGGACCTGCCCTTCGTGCGGACAGACCGGCAACACCGGGAAGTTCTGCCAGAACTGCGGAAAACCCAGAGCATAATATATAGAACAGACGGGGGAAACGATGGCACAGCAGGTTACCAGTTATATCTGCCCGAACTGCGGCGGGCCGGTGCATTTCGATGCGGCGACCGGCAAGGTGAAGTGCGATTACTGTGACAGTATCTTCACGATTGAAGAAGTGAAGAAGTACTACGAGGAGAAGAACCGGAAGGCAAAGGAGGCAGCCGGAAGCGGGGCGAAGAACCCTGCGGAACCGGGGGCAGAAGAGCTTGGGGCTTCGGCTCCGAATGTGGAGACCGCGGCCGGTGACAGCTGGGGCGGCGATGCTTCGAAGCTGAAGGTCTATCACTGCAGCAGCTGCGGCGCGGAACTGATTACGGATGAGACGACCGCGGCGACGACCTGCCCGTACTGCGGAAACCCGATGATCATTCCGGGACAGTTTTCCGTGGGGCGCAGGCCGGACTACGTCATTCCGTTTGCCTGTGAGAAGGAGCAGGCGCTGCAGAAGCTTCAGGAGTACTACAAAGGCAAGAAGCTTCTGCCGAAATCGTTTACTTCCGGGAATCACCTGGAACAGATCAAGGGTGTTTATGTTCCATACTGGCTGTTCAGCGGGAGCGTGGATGCCGATATGACCTTCGAGTGCGGGAAGAGCACGACGACAAGAGAGGGCGATTTTGATGTCACGAGAACCCGGCTGTACCGTGTGCACCGCGCCGGGACCATGACCTTCGAGAAGATTCCCTGTGATGCTTCCGGCAGCATGCCGGATGATCTCATGGATTCTGTGGAGCCGTATGATTACAAGAGTCTGTGCAGATTCGAACTGGAATATCTGCCCGGATATCTTGCCAACAAGTATGACGTTGAACCAAAGGATGTTCAGAAGAAGGCAGATGAGCGGGCGGCTGCGACAGCCTGTGATGAGTTAAGAAGCAGCATTTCCGGTTATGACCGCGTGGATGAAAAAGGACGGAGCACGAGAGTTCACCACGGCAGGACGGATTACGCCCTGATGCCGGTGTGGCTTCTCTATACGAAGTGGGACGAGAAGGATTTCCTGTTTGCCATGAACGGGCAGACACAGAAGATGACCGGAAATCTTCCGATTGCACCGGGAAAGGCAGCTGCCTGGTTTGCCGGTGTCAGCGCGGCGGTTTTCGCGTTTCTGATGGTCATTATGCTCCTGATGACCGATTCGGGGAGCAGCGGAACCTCCTTTCTGGTATCTGCCGTTCTCGCACTGATCGTGGGCGGGATTACCGTCGGAATCATGGCGGGGCAGATGAAACCGGTCGCGGCGGCAACGCGCGCGGAGCGGTATTTGAAGCGGGACCGGTCGGGGATCCTGGTCCGCACGGACGATTACATCCGGACGGTTGAGACCAGAACGCCGGTCAGCCGCGAGGAGAACCGCCCCGGAGCGATGAGAAAGAATTAGCGCACTGCAGGGCCAGCCTGTGCAGTGCTTCCCGAAAGGGAATGCGCAGTGCGGCAGTCCGGGAATCAGACGGGTGCCGTCAGCGGTATGGAATAGGACATGAATAAGAATTCAGGGAAAAAGAAAATCGGCTTTCTGATGAATCAGACCGCATCCGGGTACACCGGGGCCCTCTGCCGCGGTGCCCAGAAGGCGGCGCAGGAGCGGAATGCGGACTTGTATGTGTTCTCGGGATCACTGGAGCGGACGCCGAACAGCAGCGATCTGGACCGCACGGCGTTCCAGAGAAATGTCCTGTATGAATACAGCCTGAAACTGGATCTGGATGCGGTTGTCATCGCCTATGACGGCGTCAAGCAGAGCAGTGAGCCCAGAGCCTTCGCCCGTTATCTGGAGGAGGCGGAGCAGATCCCGTGTGTCTTCATGGAGACGGAGATTCCGGGAAAGCGCTGCATCCAGTCGGATCAGGAGAGCTCGGTGCGCTGCATTCTGGAGCACATGGTGAAGAAACACGGACTGCGGAAGATCGGATGTCTGCGCGGCCCGGTCGGATCTCCGGATGCGGACGTGCGCTACCGGGTTTACGAGCAGTTCATGAGGGAGAACGGCCTGGAGGCTGCGGAGGATTACACGGTGACCGGGACGTTCTCCGGAGAATCCGGGGACAATATCCGGATCCTTTTGCGGAATCATCCGGATCTGGAAGCGGTGATCTGCTGCAACGATCTGGTGGCCATGCGTGCGGAGGAGGTTCTGTGGGAGCTGGGACGCCGCCCCGGCGTGGACATTGCCGTGGCAGGCTGTGACAATGCAGAGGCAGCCTCGCGCTGCAATCCTCCGCTTACTACCATTGAGATGGATGTCAGCTCCATCGGCTACTACGGTGTGACGGAGGCCATCCGTCTTCTGAACGGCGAGCCGCAGCAGGTCCGCTATGTTCCGAGCAGGGTGATCTTCCGGGAATCCTGCGGATGTCCGCCGCAGCCGCAGGAGAAGAAGGAGCCGGGGTACTGGAGCCGGACGGCGGGCCGCTACGAGAAGCGTCTTTCGGAATTCGGGGCCAATGCGCTGATCGCCGCGACCCTGACGGATGCGGCACTCGGTCAGACGACTGTGAACCGGGAGGTTTTAAGCCGGGTTGCCGAAGGACTGCGGGAAATGAAGATTGACAACGGAGTGCTTCTTCTTTTTCCGGAGCCGATCCCGATCTATGATGAAAAGGGCAATTTCAACTGTGCCGCTCAGGCTCAGCAGGTTCTCCGGTTTCATGAGGGAGAAGTGATCATCCGGCAGCCCTGGGAGAGTCCGTACCTTTCCGTGGGAGAGGTCCTGCAGAATGTATTCGGATATGGCGGGAGACCAAAGGCCAGAATGGTGTTCGTGCTTCAGTGCGAGCAGGATCAGTTCGGACTGTTCATCTGCCGCGGGGATGTCGAGGGAATGGCAGCCCTGTACATGGCCTGTTATCAGCTCGGCAGCATGCTGAAGTTTATTTCGCTTCAGTCGCAGCATTACCAGCTGGAAGAGGAGCTGCATGGCGCGGTCAGAACCATTACGGAGAAGAACAACATTCTGCAGAAGCTGTCCAACTATGATGCGCTGACCCAGGTCTACAACCGGCGCGGCCTGATCGAGGCGATGCAGGAGGCGCAGGAGCGGCACCGCGGCGAGAAGGCAACACTTCTGTTCATGGATCTGAACAGCCTGAAGCAGATCAATGACATTTTCGGACACAATGCGGGAGACTATGCCATTTCCAGCTTTGCGGAGATTCTGAAGGAGGTCCTGCGCAAGGAGGACATTGTCGGCCGCTTCGGCGGAGACGAGTTCATGGCGCTGCTCCTCGGAATGGATTCCGTCCGTGAAGAGGAAATCCGGGAACGGATTCAGAATGCCTTCCGGATTTTCAATGAGAAGTCGGAGCGGCCGTTCTATGTAGAGGCATCCATCGGCCTGTGTTCCTTCCGGATGGGAGACAGCGTCAGCATGGAGGCACTGTTCGATTCGGCGGACCAGTATCTGTATCTGGACAAGCAGAGAAAGCGCAGGGATGTGCGCAAGAGGCCGTAACATCTTCCGGAGGTGCGGCGGATCCTCTGAGTGGAAGACGAACATACTTTCGAAAAGGAATGGACGAAATCAGGAAACTGCGGTACAGTGGTTGTGCCGCAGTTTTTTCGTAGTGTGTCCGATGGTACACATTTTTAACTGATGAATGTCCGGCTGCCGGTCACTCCTGCTTCTCCGACGGACTTTGGAGGGCAATTCGTATATTCGGCGCCGCGGCAGAAAGACAACACATGGATCATTTTGTACTTCATTCTGAATTTCAGCCGACGGGCGATCAGCCGCAGGCCATCCGTGAGCTGGTGAAGGGCTTCCGGGAGGGCAACCAGTTCGAAACCCTCCTTGGCGTCACCGGTTCCGGCAAGACCTTCACAATGGCCAATGTCATTCAGGCTCTGAACAAGCCGACACTGATCATTTCTCACAACAAGACACTGGCGGGACAGCTCTACGGAGAGATGAAGGAGTTCTTTCCGGAGAATGCAGTGGAATATTTTGTCTCCTACTATGACTATTATCAGCCGGAGGCCTATGTGCCGCAGACGGACACATACATTGCCAAGGATTCGGCGATCAACGATGAAATTGACAAGCTGCGTCTTTCGGCAACCGCGTCGCTGTCCGAGCGCCGGGACGTGATCGTTGTCGCCAGTGTTTCCTGCATCTACGGACTGGGCTCGCCGGATGAATTCAAGGGCATGTCCATTTCGCTGCGCCCGGGCATGCAGAAGGACCGGGATGATGTCATCCGCGAGCTGATTGCCATCCAGTACAAGCGGAACGATCAGAATCTGGAGCGCTGCAATTTCCGGGTTCACGGAGATACGATTGAGATTTATCCCGCGCAGGGAAGCGAATACCTGATCCGTGTGGAATTCTTCGGGGATGAGATTGACCGGATCTGTGAGGTTGAGATCGTGTCGGGACGCGTGCATGCGAGTCTGGAGCACGTCATGATTTATCCGGCCTCCCACTATGTGGTTCCGCAGGAGAAGATCAATCTCGCCTGTGAGAACATTGAGAAGGAGCTGGAGGAGCGGGTTCGCTATTTCAAGGGAGAGGACAAGCTGATCGAGGCGCAGCGGATTTCGGAGCGGACGAATTTTGACATTGAGATGATGCGGGAGACCGGTTTCTGCTCCGGCATTGAGAATTATTCGCGGCATCTGAATTTCATGCCGCCGGGAGCGGAGCCGCTGACGCTGATGGACTTCTTTCCGGATGATTATCTGATCATTGTGGATGAGTCGCATATGACGATTCCGCAGATCGGCGCGATGTATCATGGGGACCGCAACCGCAAGATGACGCTGGTGGACTACGGGTTCCGTCTGCCGTCTGCGCTGGACAACCGGCCGCTGAATTTCGGGGAATTCGAGCAGAAAATTGACCAGATGCTGTTCTGCTCGGCGACGCCGGGCAAATATGAAGAGGAACATGAGCTTCTGCGTGCGGAGCAGGTGATCCGGCCGACAGGACTCCTGGATCCGGAAATCGACGTGCGGCCGGTGGAAGGGCAGATTGATAACCTCATCGGAGAGATCCGGAAGGAAGTAGAGAAAAAGAACAAGGTTCTCGTGACCACGCTGACGAAGAAGATGGCGGAGGATCTGACCGACTATCTTGCGGAGGCGGGAATCCGCGTGCGCTATCTGCATTCGGACATTGACACACTGGAGCGATCGGAGATTATCCGGGATATGCGGCTGGATGTGTTCGACGTGCTGGTGGGAATCAACCTCCTTCGGGAGGGCCTGGATATTCCGGAGATTTCGCTGGTGGCGATTCTGGACGCGGACAAGGAAGGGTTCCTGCGTTCGGAAACCTCCCTGGTTCAGACGATCGGACGCGCTGCCCGCAATGCGGACGGCCATGTCGTGATGTACGCGGATACCATTACGGATTCCATGCGCAGAGCCATTGACGAGACGAAGCGCAGGCGTGCCATTCAGGAGGCATACAATAAGGAACACGGGATCACGCCGCAGACCATCCGGAAAGCGGTGCGTGACCTGATTGCAATTTCGAAGGAAGTGACTAAGGAGCAGGCGAGATTCGAGAAAGATCCAGAATCCATGTCGCAGAAGGAACTGGAGAACCTGATCCGGAAGACAGAGAAGCAGATGCGCAGGGCAGCGGCGGATCTGAACTTCGAGGCGGCCGCGGAGCTTCGCGACCAGATGACGGAACTGAAGAAGCAGCTGCTGGAGCTGACCGGCGGAAAGTAAGAGATAAAGGAGCATTATGGCAGTAAAAATCAGAAAACCGGACTATTGGCCCGCGCTGAAGGAGGCAGAGCTTCTGGCACAGGGACAGAAGAAACGCGATGAGAAGCGGCGCAGCCAGCTTCGTGAGGAGGACTGCATCCGGATCACGGGAGCCCGGGAGCACAATCTGAAAAATGTTGACGTTACGATTCCACGGAATGAGCTGGTCGTGCTGACCGGACTGTCCGGCTCCGGAAAATCCAGCCTTGCCTTTGATACCATCTATGCAGAAGGGCAGCGGCGCTACATGGAGTCTCTGTCTTCGTACGCCAGACAGTTCCTCGGGCAGATGGAGAAGCCGGATGTGGATCAGATCGAGGGACTTTCACCGGCCATTTCCATTGATCAGAAATCCACGAACCGCAATCCCAGATCAACCGTGGGAACGGTGACGGAAATTTATGATTATTTCCGCCTGCTGTATGCGCGCATCGGAGTCCCGCACTGTCCGGAGTGCGGACGCGTGATTGAGAAACAGACCGTGGACCAGATGGTGGACCGCGTGAAGCTTCTCCCGGAGGGAACGAAGATTCTGGTGCTCTCTCCCGTCGTCCGAGGCAAGAAGGGACGGCACGAGAAGGTTCTGGAGAGGGCGAGAAGAGCCGGATATGTCCGCGTCCGCGTGGATGGAAGCCAGTATGATCTCACCGGAGAAGAGATCCAGCTGGACAAGAACATCAAGCACAGCATTGAGATCATTGTGGACCGTCTGGTGGTCCGTGACGGCATGGACCGGCGTCTGGCGGACTCGCTGGAGAATGCGCTGGAGCTTGCAGACGGACTGGCCCAGATTCAGGTGGTGGACGGAGAGCTTCTGCAGTTTTCGCAGAATTTTGCCTGCCCGGACTGCGGAATCAGCATTCCGGAGATTGAGCCGAGAAGCTTTTCCTTCAACAATCCTTTTGGCGCCTGCCCGGGTTGTGCCGGCATCGGCTATAAGATGGAATTCGATCCGGATCTGATGATTCCGGACAAGAGCAAGTCCATCAATGAAGGAGCCATTGCCGTGACCGGCTGGCAGAGCTGCATGAAGGACGGGAGCTGGACCAACGCGACGCTGGTGGGATTGTCGAAGAAGTTCGGCTTTGATCTGAACACTCCCTGGAAGGATCTTTCGGACGAGGCAAAGGATGTTCTTCTGAACGGGTCACCGGAAGAGTTTGAGATCATGTACAAGAGTCAGTCGAGCGTCAGCAAGGTGGCTTACCGCATTACGTTCGAGGGGCTGATGGAGAATACCTACCGCCGCTACAAGGAGACGGGAGAGCGGATGCGTCAGGAATATGAGCAGTTCATGCGGATCAGTCCCTGCAAGGTCTGCGGCGGGAAACGTCTGAAGAAGGAATCGCTGGCTGTGACGGTCGGCGGACGCAACATCTATGATGTCACCTGCCTGTCCATTCGTGATCTGCTCGTCTTCGTGCAGAATCTGGAGCTTTCCCCGCAGCAGCAGATGATCGGGGAACAGATTCTGAAGGAGATCCGCAGCCGTGTTTCATTCCTCAGCAATGTCGGACTGGACTATTTGTCTTTATCGCGGGCAACGGCAACGCTCTCCGGAGGCGAGGCACAGAGAATCCGTCTGGCAACGCAGATCGGCTCCGGACTCGTCGGCGTCTGCTACATTCTGGATGAGCCGTCGATCGGCCTGCACCAGAGAGACAACGACAAACTTCTCCGGACGCTGAAGAATCTGCGCGATATGGGGAATACGGTGATTGTTGTGGAGCATGATGAGGACACCATGCGGGCGGCGGACTACATTGTGGACATCGGGCCGGGGGCAGGATCGCACGGCGGAGAGGTGGTTGCCTGCGGAACCGCAGAGGAGATCATGCGCAATCCGGCTTCCGTCACCGGCCAGTATCTGTCCGGGAAGAAATATGTCCCGATTCCGGCCGTCCGCAGGAAACCGACCGGGTGGCTCACCGTGCGCGGCGCGGCGATGAACAATCTGAAGCACATTGATGTGAAGTTCCCGCTGGGAGTTCTGTGCCTGGTGACCGGTGTTTCGGGATCCGGAAAGAGCTCGCTTGTCAACGAGATCCTGTATAACCAGCTGGCAAGAGATCTGAACCGTGCGAGAACCATTGCGGGACCGCATGACGGCATTGACGGGGAGGAGCAGCTGGACAAGGTGATCAATATCGATCAGTCTCCCATCGGGAGAACGCCGCGCTCCAATCCGGCAACCTACACCGGTGTATTTGACATCATCCGGGACCTGTTCGCCGGGACGCCGGATGCCAAGGCAAAGGGCTACTCCAAGGGACGATTTTCCTTCAATGTGAAGGGCGGACGGTGCGAGGCCTGCTCCGGCGACGGCATCATCAAGATCGAGATGCATTTCCTGCCGGATGTGTACGTTCCCTGCGAGGTATGCGGAGGAAAGCGCTACAACCGCGAAACGCTGGATGTGAAGTACAAGGGCAAGAGCATCTATGACGTTCTGGATATGACGATTGAGGAAGCAGTGCATTTCTTTGAAAATGTTCCGGCGGTCCGCGACAAGATCCAGACGCTGTACGATGTGGGACTCGGCTATGTAAAGCTGGGGCAGCCCAGCACCGAGCTTTCCGGAGGAGAGGCGCAGCGCATCAAACTGGCGGCGGAGCTCTCGCGCAGATCCACAGGCAGGACGATTTACATTCTGGATGAGCCGACAACAGGACTCCACTTCGAGGATGTCCGGAAGCTGACGCAGATTCTGCAGAAGCTTGTTGACGGCGGCAACAGCGTGGTGGTCATCGAGCACAACCTGGATGTCATCAAGACGGCAGACTATATCATTGACATGGGTCCGGAAGGCGGAGACGGAGGCGGTGAAGTGGTTGCCTGCGGAACGCCGGAGGAAATTGCGAAGGCGCACTGGTCATATACCGGATATTATGTCAACAAGATGCTGGAACAGGGAAAATATCTTTGAAAACTACAGGTCCGTAGTCTATACTTAAGGAGATGCCGGTGAAGCGGCATCTCCTTTTCGGTCTGTATGGGAAAACGCCAGGGGCATTTCCGGCGGCCGGGGGAAATGAAATCAGTAAAAACGACAGGATCATTCAGGAAGAAAATTGCGGCAGTCTCCCGGGAGACTGCGTGAATCGGATACAGATAGGGGTTTATTACATGGCACTGCAGCATTCAGATATCGGAATTGATCTGGGAACCGCCAGCGTACTGGTATACATCCGGGGACGCGGCGTGGTTCTGAAGGAGCCTTCCGTTGTGGCATTTGACCGCGACACGAACAAAATCAAGGCAATCGGCGAGGACGCACGCCTGATGCTGGGCCGCACGCCCGGCAACATTGTGGCTGTCCGTCCGCTTCGCCAGGGAGTCATCTCAGACTACACAGTCACCGAGAAGATGATGAAGTATTTCATCCAGAAGGCAGTAGGGAAGAGGACATTCCGCAAGCCCAGAATCGCGGTCTGCGTACCGAGCCAGGTGACGGAGGTTGAGAAGAAGGCCGTAGAGGATGCAACCTTCCAGGCGGGAGCGCGCGAGGTATACATTATCGAGGAGCCGATCGCAGCGGCAATCGGTGCCGGCATTGACATCTCCAAGCCCTGCGGCAACATGGTCGTGGACATCGGCGGCGGAACAACGGATATTGCCGTCATCTCCCTGGGCGGAACGGTTGTCAGTACCTCCATCAAGATCGCAGGCGATGACTTTGACGATGCACTGGTCCGCTATATGCGCAAGAAGTATAACCTTCTGGTCGGTGAGCGCACGGCGGAGGACATCAAGATCAAGATCGGCAGCTGCTATCCGACGGTGGAGGAGGACTACATTGAGGTGCGCGGACGCAACCTGGTGACAGGACTTCCCCGGACGATCAAGGTTTCTTCCGGAGAGACGGAGGAGGCACTGAAGGAATCCACCAACCAGATTGTGGAGGCAATTCACAGCGTTCTGGAGAAGACACCGCCGGAGCTTGCGGCGGACATCGCGGACCGCGGCATTGTCCTGACGGGCGGCGGCTCTCTTCTGAACGGTCTGGAGGATCTGATCACGAGCAAGACCGGCATCAGTGCCGTGACGGCGGAGGATCCGATGACGGCCGTGGCCATCGGCACAGGCAAATACGTAGAGTTCATTGCAGGAGAGAGCACCATCGAGGCGTGATCCTGCTGTCTTGGACCGGGCGGAAGCTTTCCGTCCGGTTTTCTTATCTTCTGGCTCATCTGAACCATCTGATCCGATTATGGAAAATATAAAGGGATACATTTCATCGGTTATTTACCGGAACAAAGACAATCTGTATACGGTTTTCGAGGTCTGCGACGAGGGGGAGCAGATTACCTGCACCGGTTACCCTCCGGCGATTTCAGAGGGAGAGAGCGTGGAGCTGGAGGGAGAAGTGGTCACGCACCCGGTGTACGGCGAGCAGTTCAAGGTCAGGGAGTACCGCGTCGTGGAGCCGGAGGGTGCACAGGCAGTCTACCGCTATCTTGCCTCGGGAGCCATCAAGGGAATCGGCGAGACGCTCGCGGCCAGGATTGTGAAGAAATTCGGAGAAAATACCATGCACATTCTGGATGAAGAGCCGGAACGGCTGGCCGAGGTCAGGGGAATCAGTGAGCGGATTGCCCGGGAGATTTCGGTGCAGCTTGCCGAGAAGAAGGACATCCGGGATGCCATGATTTACCTGCAGCAGTACGGAATCGGCGGGAGAAAGGCCCTGAAAATCTGGGAAACCTACGGGGAGAACATGTATGCGGTTCTGAAGGAAAATCCTTACCGGCTCGCAGAGGACATTACGGGAATCGGCTTCTCCACGGCGGATGAGATCGCAGAGAGGAGCGGCATACGGCCGGATTCCGACTATCGGATCCGGAGCGGCATCCAGTATGTCCTGTCGGGAAGCCTTCAGGAGGGAAGCAGCTATCTGCCGGAATCCGTGCTTCTGCGGAAAGCGGAGGAGCTCCTGCATGTTCCGGGAGAGGTGATTGCAATTCAGCTTCAGAATCTCGCACTGGACCGCAAGATCCGGATCCGGGTGCCGGAGGAGAACGGAAACGGGAACCGCAGTGACCCGCAGGTGTTCTCTTCCTATGCATATGGCCTGGAGCAGAACATCGCGAAGCGCCTGTTGGAACTGGACAGCGTGGAGGTGAAGAGCTTCACGGAGGAAGAAATTCTTCTCAGAATCCGTCATATTGAGGAAAACGAGGATCTTCATCTGGATGATCTGCAGAGAAAGGCAGTGGAGCTCGCTGTGACAAGAGGCGTACTTCTGATCAGCGGCGGCCCCGGTACCGGAAAGACAACAACCATCAACGCAATCATTCGTTTCTTTCTTGCGGATGTGAAATCGGTTCTGCTGGCTGCCCCGACAGGACGCGCGGCGAAGCGGATGACGGAGGCGACGGGCTATGAAGCGGCAACGATTCACCGGCTCCTCGGCTACAAGTCAATGGGAGAAGAGAACACGGAGGAGAACCGCGGGACCGGCGAGGAATTCTGGCGTTTTGACAAGGATCCGGACAATCCGCTGGAAGCGGATGCGGTGATCATTGACGAAATGTCGATGGTGGACCTGTTTTTGTTCCATGCGCTTCTCCGAGCAATCCGGCCGGGGACCCGGCTGATCATGGTGGGAGACATTCATCAGCTTCCCAGCGTAGGACCGGGAAGAGTTCTGCGGGATCTGATGGAATCCGGGGCATTCTGCTCCATCACGCTCCAGAAAATTTTCCGGCAGGCCCAGCAGAGCGACATTGTCATGAATGCGCACCGGATTCTGCAGGGAGAGCCGCTGGATCTGAACAATCATTCCCGTGATTTCTTCTTCCTTGAGAGGAGGGATCCGCAGGTCATTTATAAACATATCGTGATGCTGATGCAGCAGATGCTGCCGAAGTATGTGCAGGGAACGCGGGATGACATTCAGGTGCTGACTCCGATGCGGAAGGGCGCTCTTGGCTGCATCCGGCTGAACGAAGTTCTCCAGAGCGTTCTGAACCCAGCGGCAGCAGGCAAAAGAGAGACAAGAGCCCATGAGCAGGTCTTCCGCGTGGGGGACAAGGTGATGCAGACGCGCAACAACTATCAGATGGAATGGGAGATTCCGGGAAACTTCGGCATGCCGATTGAGAAGGGAACCGGTGTGTTCAACGGAGATTTCGGCGTCATTGCGGAGGTGGACGCGGAGAGCGCGGAGCTGGTGGTCCGCTTTGACGAGGACAAGATCGTACATTATCCGTTTACGCAGCTGGATGATCTGGAGCTGGCCTATGCGATTACCGTGCACAAGTCGCAGGGGTCGGAGTATCCGGCCGTGATTCTGCCGCTTCTTACGGGACCGTCTGGACTGTTCAACCGGAATCTGCTGTACACCGCGATTACGCGGGCGAGAAGGTGCGTTGTGATCCTCGGAGAGAGGGAGACTGTCGCGAGGATGGAACAGAACATCAGCCAGTACACGAGGTATTCCGGTCTGAAGGACCGGATCCTCGAGATGAAGCAGGAGGAAGAGAGCTGAGAGAATCTGCAGATCGATGTAGGGAGAATGTTTGAAAGTAACATTGATATGTCGCTTTCAAACAGCAGCATCGGTGCTGCCGAATTCGGCAAAACGCCTGCGCAGATTTTTCATCAGTGAGGTATCAATATGACCGGAACCAGGGCTTTGGTGAAGAACGGAAGGCTCAGACAGAAAATGCGGCATGCGGCGCGCTGCGCGGAGGATTTTGTGTTTCCGAGGAGGTGTCCGGTCTGCGATGAACCGGTAAAGCCGTTCGGGGCGCTGATCTGCACCGTCTGCGGGGAGAAGCTTGCAGGAAAAGAGCTTTCGCCGAAGCGGGATGCTTTGTGCTGCCGCTGCGGAAAGCCGGTTGCCGCGCCGGAGCAGGAGCTGTGCCGGGACTGCGAAGAGAGGGAACACTTCTTCCGGAGGGGAAGCGCGGTATACCGTTACCGCGATGTATCCGGCATGCTGTACCGGCTGAAATATGAGGGGCGCGCAGAGTATGCGGATTTTCTCGGGAAGAAGATGGCAGAGAGACTGCGGGAGGACTTTGATCCGGAGCAGCTGGACGCACTGGTTCCTGTGCCGGTTTCCGGAGAACGGCTCCGGAAGCGGGGATACAATCAGGCTGCGCTTCTTGCGAAAGCGGTCGCAGAGGAAACCGGCATTTCACTTCGCGGGGACCTGCTGATCCGGCAAAACCGGACTGCCGCACTGCGGAACATGAGCGCCCGGGAGCGCCGCCGTAATCTGAAAAATGCTTTTATTGTACCTGACATTGATGTAGAATCTAAAAGGATTATGCTGGTTGATGATATCTTCACAACCGGCGCAACAATAGATGCATGCGCCCGGGAGCTTCTGCGCGCAGGGGCGGCAGAGGTGCTGTTTCTTACGGCAGCGATCGGGGAAGACAGCGGGCAGCACGGCACAGGGTAAATGGCGCAGGGGCAGAATCATGATCAATGAGAAACGCGTCCGCCGGATGGCAAGGATGGCTGCATACGAACAGCAGGACGGCATCCGCGATGAGAAGATCAATTCGTATTTTCGCGGGGATTATATTACCCGTCAGGTACTCCTGACGTTCATCAGTGCGACCATCGCATTTGTAATTTTATTCGGCATGTATGGAATTTATAATTTTGAGACTCTGATTGTGGAAATCTACAGCATGAACATTCAGACGTTTCTGGCAGAGCTTCTGCTCGCCTACGCGGTGTTTGTCGGAGGAATGATTGCGATTACCGTCTGGGTATACAGTGCCCGCTACAAGAGAGCGCGCCGCCGTCTCAATGCATTTTATCAGGACCTGCACAGGCTGTCCGTCAGTTATCAAAAGGAAAAGGAAGACTAACGGCAAATGACAACACTATTGGAACTGCGGGAGAAGGCAATTTCCGTTTACTCCCAGTATGAGAACTATATCAACATGGGGGCGAAGTTTCTGGTCGTTCTGCTGGGCCTGATCTACATCAACAGCCAGATCGGTTACCAGACAACACTTGCCGGGGGACTTCCGACCTTTCTGATCGCCCTGATCTGCACGCTGATTCCCGCCGGAATGGTCGTTGCCGTCTATGGAGTGATCATTCTGATCCATCTTTATTCACTGGCGCTGGAGGCCGCTGCGATCGGAGCGATTCTCCTCCTGATCATGCTGCTGGTGTACTACCGCTTTACGCCGCGGGACTCCATGCTGCTTTTGGTGTATCCGATTTTCCGGACGCTGGGAATCCCGTATGCGCTTCCGATTGCGGGAGGACTTTTGTATTCTCCGGCGAGCGGTGCGACGGTGGCGGTCGGTGTCATTACCGACAGCTTCATCCGGTTCGTTCATCAGAACGAGACGGCCATCAGCAGTGCTTCCGGCACGGATACGGACGGAATGGTGAGCCGTTTCCAGTTCCTGCTGGATGGAATCATGCAGAATCACGGGATGATCATTCGCGTCATTGCCGTGGTCGCGGCGGCAGTTGCGGTTTATCTGATCCGCAGACTTCCGATTCGCCAGGCATGGATCATCGCATCCGGCGCGGGAGCACTCAGCCAGCTTCTGATCCTTCTGATCGGAGCAATGGTTTACAACACGGATATCAGTATTGTCGGCGTCCTTTTCGGCAGCATCGCCAGTTTCGGCGTGGGAGCTGTTCTTTCGTTTTTCCTGTTCAATCTGGATTACACGCGGATTGAGAATACGCAGTTTGAGGACGATGACTACTATTATTATGTGAAGGCAGTTCCGAAGAATGCCTATGCGCGCCCGAAGAGAACGGTGAAAACCATCAACTTAAGACACGGAGCGCGGGAATATGCCGGGGACACCCGGGCGGCGGACGATCGTTATTATTCAAACGGAGCCGAAGGCTGGGAGCCGGAATATACGGAGAACGGCCAGGAAGGCAGCGGTCCGGATGGAAGATATGAAGAGGCGGGCCGGGACGAATATCCGCAGGAGGAACGCTACGGAGAGGACGGCTACACCGAAGATCAGGCGCCGGAATCGTATTCCGACGATTTTCGGGATGATTTCTGAGAAATTACGCATTTTTGAATGGACGTTGAGGACAGATGCAGATACTAAAGAGAATCATTTCCAATTACACAGATGTACTGCATATCCCGTCGGTCGGGTGGACAGATATCGTAGAAATTCTGATCATCGCCGTCCTGGTTTATTACACGATCCTCTGGGTCCGCAATACGAGAGCATACGCGCTCCTGAAGGGCTTCCTTTTTATCATTGTATTTGTGGTTCTGGCGGCACTGTTCAATATGACCACCATTCTGTGGATTGTGCAGAATGTGACGAGCATTGCAGTCATTGCGCTGATTGTCATTCTGCAGCCGGAGCTTCGTTCGGCAATGGAGGAGCTGGGGCAGAAGAACATTTTCGCGGCGCTGTTCCGGGAGGGCTCACGCGGGGGAGACGGCCTGTTTTCGGACAAGACCATTTCGGAGATTGTCCGTGCCTGCATTGCGATGGCAAGAGTGAAGACCGGCGCACTGATTGTGATCCGGCAGAGCACACCGCTGCAGGAGTGGGAACGCACCGGAATTGATCTGGATGCGGTGGTCTCCAGTCAGCTTCTGATCAATATTTTCGAGAAGAATACGCCGCTCCACGACGGAGCGGTTATCATATCCGGCGACCGGGTAGTGGCGGCGACCTGCTATCTGCCTCTGTCGGAGAACAAGCTGGACAAGGATCTGGGAACGAGACACCGGGCGGGCGTCGGGATTTCCGAGGTCACGGACTCCCTGACCATCATTGTTTCGGAGGAAACAGGAAAAATCAGTATTGCTTACCGGGGCGTTCTGGACCGGGATGTCAATTCGGATGAGCTGCGTGCAAGACTTGTGAAGCTTCAGGACAAGGGAATGGGCGATCACAAGGGAATTCTGCAGAACCGAAAGGAAAAAAATCAGGATGAAGGATAAAAAAAACAGGCCGAATATCCTGAATAACCTCGGGCTGAAGATTACAGCCCTGTTCGTGGCGGTCATTGTGTGGGTTCTGATCAACAATGTCAATGATCCGGTGAAATACATGAAGATCACCAATGTGCAGGTGAAGCTCCTGCACACCTCCATGATCACGGATCAGGGAGAGGTTTATACCGTTCAGGACAACAGCGATATTGTTCCGGTGGTCACCGTCAAGGCGAGAAGATCCATCATCGAGGATCTGAGCAGGGATGACATCGTGGCGACGGCGGATGTGGAGAATCTCACCAGCCTCAATACGGTGGAGATCAAGTATTATTCCACGAAGTACAACAACGAAATTGAGGACATTGACGGGAGCGTGGACAATGTCATGCTCTCGATTGAGCCGAAGCTGACCGATTCGTTTGTTCTGCAGACGGAGGCAAGCGGCGATGTGGCGGACGGATACGAGTTGGACAGCATTGTGCCGGAGCAGAACCAGATCCGGGTTTCCGGCCCGGAATCGGTCGTCTCCACGATTGCATCCGCAAAGGCAACCATCGATGTTTCCGGGGCGACCGGGAGCATCAGTACCTATTCGGATGTGAAGCTTTATGATGAGAACGGCGGCGCGATCGACACCTCCAATCTGACTATGAACATCACCTCCGTGAAGGTGAATGTGATCATCCTTCCGCTGAAGACCGTACCGATTGAGGTCGGCGTGAGCGGAACGCCTGCGGACGGCTACATCCGCAACGGCGTTGTGACGCTGGATCCGGATACGGTGAAGCTGGCAGGAAAGTCCTCTGTGCTGGCGGATATTGAGAAGATTTCCATTCCGGCATCGGATGTGGACATCACCGGCTGCACATCGAGCTTTCAGACGACGCTGGATCTCCGGAACTATCTTCCGGACGGAGTCAGCCTTGCGGATTCGAGCTTTGACGGAATGCTGGATATTACCGTCGGCATTGAGGCGGCGGAGACGGCGGACATCAATGTCAGCATCTCGGATATTTCGCTGGAAAATGTTCCTTCGGGCTATAAAGCGCAGATTACCTCGGTCAATGACGGGAAGAAGACGACAGCGGCCACGTCGGAATCACCGACGTTCAGCGTCAGCATGACCGGACTGTCTTCCGCACTGGATGCAATCAAGGTTTCGGATCTGACCCCCTCCATTGATGTGGAGCATGTCATTCGCAGCAGCGGCTCCGGAAATACCGAAGGAGTCTATACCGCGCAGATTGAGATCGCACAGCCGGACGGAGTCGAGATCAACAATACCGTGACAGCTTCGGTGGAGGTTACGGCGCAGTCATCTGTCTTCGGCGGCAGCAATGCCTCCCCGGCAGACTAAGCGGCAGACGGATGACAGAATTACAGGATCACATCGGAGAAACCGCCCTCGCGGATTTCTCTTTGTGTTGCCGCAGTGAAAACTGCGGCAGGGAAGGAAGAATATGAGCAGAATGTTTGGCACGGATGGCGTGCGCGGAGTTGCGAACAAGGAACTGACGGCAGAGATGGCAATGCAGCTGGGACAGGCGGGAGCTTATGTTCTGTCCAAAGACAATGGCGGAAAACGTCCGCTCATTATGGTGGGATGCGATACCAGACTTTCGGGCGATATGCTGGCAAATGCACTGATGGCGGGAGCCTGCTCGGTAGGAGCCAATGTCATTTATCTGGGGGTTCTTCCCACTCCGGCGGTTGCCTATCTTGCGAAGACGCACCGGGCGGATGCCGGTGTTGTGATTTCGGCTTCTCACAATCCGATGGAGTTCAACGGAATCAAGTTTTTTGACGGAGAGGGCTTTAAGCTTCCGGACGCGACGGAGGATGAGATTGAGGCGGAGATCCGGAGCGGAATGGCTGACATCGACTTTCCTACCGGAGAAGGTGTCGGACATATCGAATACCGCATGGATGCCTGGCATGAATATGTGGATCATTCCGTTGAGACGGTTCCGATCGACCTGACCGGCATGAAGGTTGTGGTGGATACGGCGGAGGGAGCTTCTTACCGCTCCAACGTAGAGGCACTTCGTAAGCTCGGTGCAACCGTGATTCCGATTCATAACGATCCGGACGGCGTGAACATCAACCGCAAATGCGGATCGACGCACATGGGAGAGCTTCAGCAGAAGGTTCTGGAGGAAGGCGCGGCTGTCGGACTTGCCTTCGACGGCGACGCAGACCGGTTCCTTGCGGTGGATGAGCACGGTGAAATCGTAGATGGCGACAAGATCATGGCCATCATCGGGAATTCGATGAAGAAGAAGGGAACGCTGAAGGGCAACACGATCGTGGTTACCGTCATGAGCAACCTCGGATTCTTCATCATGGGACGTGAGAACGGAATTGATATTGAGAGAACAAAGGTCGGCGACCGCTATGTGCTGGAACGGATGAAGGAGATCCATTCGAGTCTGGGAGGCGAGCAGTCCGGTCACATCATTTTCCTCGGAGAGAACACAACCGGTGACGGACTCCTGTCGTGCCTGCACCTTCTGCAGGTTATGAAGGAAACCGGAAAGCCCCTGTCGGAGCTGGCAAAGATTATGAAGAAATATCCGCAGGCTCTGATTAACGCTCATGTGGACAACGCCAAGAAGGAGCACTACCGTGACTATCCGGAAATTGTGGAACGGATTGACGCACTGGAGAAGGAATTCGATGGAAAGGGAAGAGTTCTGATCCGTCCGTCCGGAACAGAGCCGCTTGTCCGCGTGATGATTGAGGGCGAGGATCAGGAAGTCCTTCAGAAAAAGGCGGAAGAGCTTGCTGATTTTATTGAAAAGACAATGGCCTGATCCTGCTGCAGAGGGTGGAAGAACTTGTCACCAAAGGGAGGATCTGCTATCATACTGGTACGCTTTTGGACCGCAGCGGACGAGGCTTTGACGGAAGAGAATGGCCGGCGAAGTTTTCGAGGCAGACCGCGTGTTTCCGGAAAGCGATGTCAGAACAGGGTAAACAGAGATTATGGTTAGTCAGAAGGTTACAATTAAAAATCCAACAGGCCTGCACCTACGTCCGGCAGGAATCCTATGCAAGGACGCGATGGAATTCAAGTCTTTGATTACATTTCAGTTTAAGGATACAACGGCGAATGCAAAGAGTGTCCTGTCCGTGCTCGGCGCGTGTGTGAAGTCAGGCGACGAAATTGAGCTGTTCTGCGATGGCCCTGATGAGAAAGAGGCACTGGCTTCTTTGGTGGCGGCAATCGAGAGCGGACTAGGAGAATAATCAGCTGTGCGAATCAGACCTGCCCGGTGTTGTATCCGGGCAGGTCTTTTGTAATTGCTCCGCACGGCCTGATTTTCACAGGAAAATCCGGAATGTCCGGAGCAGTGACCTGTTTTGGGTCAGAGAAGAATAAAACTTCTTACAGTGCCGTTCCAGGGAAGCGGCAGGAAAGGAAATAAAAGAAATGGAAAAGGTAGAGAGATATCAGAGAGTTCCGGTACTTCATTATCCGGAAAGAGAGTGGCCGAACAAGGAAATTCAGAAAGCTCCGATCTGGGTCAGCGTGGATCTTCGGGATGGCAATCAGGCTCTGGTGGACCCGATGATTGTTTCCGAGAAGCTGGAGATGTGGAATCTTCTGATGAAGCTCGGTTTCAAGGAAGTGGAGGTCGGCTTCCCGGCTGCGAGCCAGATCGAGTTTGACTTCATCCGCAAGCTGATTGATGAAAACCGCATTCCGGATGATGTCCGCATTCAGGTTTTGTCCCAGTGCCGGGAGGAGCAGATTGAACGTACCTTTGAGTGCATCAAGGGCTGCAAACAGGCAATCGTCCATATTTATAATTCCACCTCCACCCTGCAGAGAGACGTCGTGTTCCACAAGAACCGCGAGGAGATCAAGGCGATTGCGGTGCAGGGCACGAAGTGGGTGAAGGAGCGCGCGAAGGATTTTCCGGGCAGGATTATTCTGGAATACTCCCCGGAGAGCTTTACCGGAACCGAGATGGATTATGCGGTGGAGGTCTGCACGGCGGTGCAGGAGGTCTGGCAGCCGACGAAGGAAAACCCGATGATTGTCAATCTTCCGTCTACGGTGGAGATGACAACGCCGAATGTATATGCTGACCAGATCGAGTACTGCAGCCGGCATTTCAAGGACCGGGACACCATTATCCTCAGCGTGCATCCGCATAATGACCGTGGAGAAGGCGTGGCGGCAACCGAGCTCGCGCTTCTCGCCGGAGCACAGCGCGTGGAGGGAACACTGCTCGGCAACGGTGAGCGGACCGGGAACGTGGATGTTCTGAATGTTGCCTACA
>DAIMKA010000006.1:0-224 GCA_036721955.1 Lachnospiraceae bacterium
AATTTATCTGCAGCCGGACTCCCGCAATGAATGCGGCAGGGCCTGGCGGATGCGAAAAGGGTCCGGACGGCGGGAAAATATGGCAGGAAGAAACGGAGAGGAACAGGCATATGGAACAGGAACGGAATCAGATGGATCCGAGAGATCAGTGGGATCTTTCGACCTTGTATCAGGATGATGAGGCATGGGAGAGGGACCTTGCGAAGCTGGACGGCGATGCACAG